>ONOV01000103.1 GCA_900319505.1 uncultured Erysipelotrichaceae bacterium | reverse complement strand
GAAGAGACAGAAAACCTGAAGAAGAAAAAGCTCTTTGAAGCAAAGAAGGGCTCTGTTGTACTCGATCAGATGCATGCTCTCATGCCGCGGGCCGGTGTCATTGAAATCGACAATGCGGATGACAATGATTTCTGTTTCAACCTGTTTACCTGGGGCAGAGACAGAGGCTTTGAAATTGCCTATCACAGTGCAAAGAAGCGTCTGACCATCGACAAGTCTTCCATGCGCCATATCACCAATGCCGAGTTCGGTACCGACCGGTCCATTACGGTGGAAAACGGTCTGAAACATCTGCAGGTCTTTGTGGATCATTCTTCTGTTGAAATCTTTGTCAACAACGGCGAAGCAGTCATGAGTGCCAGAATCTTCCCGGCCAAGGATGAGACCATGATCCGCATGAGCGGCAGAGATATTGACATTCGCATCTATGACGCCAATACTGCCAATGACGATACCTTTGTGCTTTAAAAAAAGAAAAGGGCACTGGATTACAGTGCCGGGATGCTGCGGGAACGTTCCGCAGCTTTTTCTTTTAATTCAGAAAGATAGGGATTGCGGGAAGCGGGATTGACGGCAAGCACAATCGACAGAGCTGCCCGGGGTGAAAGGGGAACTGCTTTTACGCCTTCAGCCTGACTGACATTGAGAGAACTGATCGGCAGAAAGGCAATGCCGCGGCCGTCGCGCACTGTCTGCAGTACCTGATCGATTTCGGAAGTGTGTACGTTTTCGGTTGAGATGTGGTTGCGGATGAGCAGCTGCTTGCAGTAGGAGTAGCTGGTGGAATGAGGGTTGGAAAGGAAGAAGGCTTCGTTTTTCAACTGGCGGATGTTGACCTGGGCCGCATGGGCCAGGGGATGATTCTCGGGCAGTACGGCTGCCACTTCATCTTCAGCCAGGCGGATTGTCTCTGCTTGTACATCGACCAGCTGATCGGCAAGGCAGACACAGGCATCGTACAGCCCGTGTTTGAAATCATCGATCAGATGCAGGGCATCCGTTTCTTCCATATGCAGTGTACAGTCCGGTTCACTGTCGCTGAAGCGTCTGAAAAAAGCAGTCAGACGATACTGGCGCAGGATCGGCAGGGTGCCGATGTACAGTGTTTTCATCGGTTCCGTGCGATAGGCTGACATGGCCCGCAGCACCTTATGGTACTGGTGTACCAGCTCTTTGGCACGGGGCAGCAGGGCTTCTCCAGCTTCGGTCAATACACCGGCATTCTGATCGGTATGTTCAAACAGATGACAGTCAAGTTCCTGTTCCAGCTGCTGTATTTCCGCTGCAGAGGAACTGCTGTAGCGGTGCAGGCTGCCGCCGGGTGCGACGAAAGTTTCACTTTCAGCGGCGGCGATGAAAGCTTCAAGCTCTTCAATGGTCATTTGGTTTTTCTTCCTCTGCTTCCATTATAGCAAAGTAAAAAGAGAAAGGCGTGCAGCCTTTCTCTTCAGCGATCAAGTGACTTTTCCAGATTCTCTTTGCCTACGGCAAGCATCAGCTTGATTCTGTTTTCCTGATTGACCTTGGAAGAAGAAGGGTCATAGTCAACTGCTGATATGTTGGCTTCAGGATATTTGGAGCGGATCGTTGAGATCACGCCCTTGCCCATGATGTGATTGGGCAGACAGCCAAACGGCTGGGCACAGACGATGTTGGGGTAGCCGGCTTTGATCAGTTCAACCATTTCGCCGGACAGCAGCCATCCTTCCCCCATCTTTGCGCCAAGATGAATGATGCCTTCCGTTCCCTTCATCAGATCAAAGAAGGAACCGGGACCATAGAAACCGTGCCTGCGGGCAGCCTTAGATGCAGCAAGGCCCACACTGTCGAGAAACTTCAGTGACGTATGCCACAGATTCTGTCTTGACTTTTTGCCGCCGTAGAGCTTGACATCCTCTTCCCAGTTGGCCACGCAGTAATTGACATACCCCATGACACCGGGCATATTGACTTCACAGTCCTGTGATTCCAGAAATGCCTTCAGATCATTATTGCCGGCGGGAGAGAACTTGACATAGATCTCTCCGACAACCCCGACCTTGACCTTGGGTACTCTTGTAATCGGTACCCTGGCCGCATCTTCGGCAATATCGAAGAACCGCTTTTTCATGACCGGAACAAGATAATTCTCATCTTTGTACATCCATGATGAACATCTTTCAATCCACTTATTCGTCCAGTGGTCCGCATCGCCCGGATGGTTTTCATAGGGGCGGATCTGGTTTCTGAGGGAATCGATCAGATCACCGTATTCCACTGCCGCAAAGATCTTCATCAGCATCCTGGGGGTCCATGGCATCTGTGATCCTGCTTCAAGACCTGACGGGTTGGCGGAAGCGACCGGTACATAATCGTAGCCTGCCTTAACTAAGGCTTTGCGTAATAGCTTGATGTAGTTGGAAGCACGGCAGCCGCCGCCTGACTGAGTGATCAGAAGGGCGGTATGATGGATATCATATCGGCCGGAATTCAGGGCATCAAGATACTGTCCGATGACGATCAGAGCCGGATAGCAGGTGTCATTGTGGACATACTGCAGACCGAGCTGGGATACGCTGGAAGAGCGGGTGGAAAGCATTTCAATGTGATAGCCTTCACTCTGCATGGCTGCTTTGATAATGGCAAACTGAATCGGCGCCATATTGGGAATCAGCACCGTATAGCTGTCCAGCATGTCTCTGGTAAAGTTGGGCGTCAGATACTCCATGCGTTCTCCTTTCCTTCAATAAACGTTCTTTTCACCGGAACGTTTCCTTCTTCTCTTTCTTTTTCTTCCTTTTCTTCAAGAGCCGCAAACAGCGAGCGGATGCGGATGTTAACCGCACCGAGGTTGGTGATCTCATCAATCTTGAGCTGGGTGTAAAGCTTATGGCCTGCTTCGAGAATCTCACGGGTTTCATCTGTGGTAATCGCATCCAGGCCGCATCCGAATGACACAAGCTGAATCAGATCCATATCCTTCTGGGAAGTGCAGTACTTGGCTGCCGCATACAGTCTGGCGTGATACGTCCACTGGTTGAGAACGGCGGTCGGGAACTTGTGCATGATCCATGACACACTGTCCTCGGTAATGACGGCAGCCCCCTGTCTGATGATGAGCTTGTCAATGCCGTGGTTGATTTCCGGATCGACATGATAGGGGCGGCCGGAAAGAACAATGATGCGTCGGCCCTGGCGTCTGGCTTCTTCAATGATCCATTTGCCTTTTTCACGGGTATCCTGCATATGTCTTTCATATTCCGCGTATGCCGCATCAATGGCTTCATGGACTTCCTTCGGTTTAATGCCTTTGAAATACTTTGCCAGCAGTTTCGGGGCACGTTTGGTGAAGTCTTCGCGTTCCGACAGATTCAGATAGTCATAGATGAAGATTTTCTTTTTCAGATCCGGTACGTTGTTGATCAGAACTTCCGGATAATAGGCGACGACCGGACAGTTGTAATGGTTGTCGCCAAGACCTTCATCAAAGTTGTAGCTCATGCACGGATAGAAGATGGCATCCACTTCCGGATCATTGGCCAGCTGTTCAATGTGGCCATGGCTCATCTTGGCCGGATAGCATGCCGTATCACTCGGGATGGTGCCCTGGCCGGACTGGTACAGGGCACGTGTGGATACATCGGAAACCTTGACTTTGAAGCCGAGCTTGCGCCAGAAGGTGTGCCAGAAAGGCAGCAGTTCATACATGTTCAGCACAAACGGAATGCCGATTGTGCCTCTTTCGGCGGTGCCCTGGTCATCCGCATAAGTTCTGAGCTGTTTCAGCTTATAGGCATAGAGGTTGAGGGTATCATCCGAAGCCTTGCCGGTGACCGGACGGTCGCACTTGTTGCCGGAAATCATACGGGATCCGTCAGAGAATGTGTTGATGGTCAGCTGGCAGTGGTTGCCGCAGCCCTGACACTGTACATTGGTGACTTTCTGTGAGAAGTTCTGCAGCTCTTGCTCAGTGAGGATAGTGGAATGTCTGTTTTTTTCCGCTTTCTTCAGACCATACAGCGCTGCGCCATACGCGCCCATCAGACCGGCAATATCCGGACGGATGACATTGACGCCCATTTCTTTTTCAAATGCTCTTAATACGGCTTCGTTGTAGAAGGTACCGCCCTGCACGACGATATGACGGCCGAGCGATCTGGCATCCCTGGTACGGATGACCTTATACAGCGCATTCTTGACAACGGAAATGGAAAGGCCGGCGGAGATGCAGTCCAGGGTGGCACCGTCTTTCTGTGCCTGCTTGACCGAAGAGTTCATGAAGACCGTGCATCTGGAACCTAGATCAACCGGATGCTTGGCAAACAGACCCTGCATGGCAAATTCTTCCACACTGTAGCCCAATGCCTTGGCAAATGTCTGCAGGAAAGAACCGCAGCCGGAAGAACATGCCTCATTCAGGAAAATATCCGCAATGGCACCGTTTTCAATCTTGAAACACTTCATGTCCTGACCGCCGATATCAATAATGAAATCGACATCCGGCATGAAATGACGGGCAGCTGTGAAATGGGCTACCGTTTCAACCAGGCCGTAATCACAGCGGAAGGCCTTTTTCATCAGTTCTTCGCCATAGCCTGTCGTCGTTACGGACTGAATGCAGAGGCCCGGATGTTTCTGATAGAGATCCAGCAGGGTTTCTCTGACCATGGGAATGGGGTTGCCGTCGTTGGGTTCGTATCTTGTATAAAGCAGTTCGCCCTTATTGTTGATGACGGCAATCTTGATCGTTGTCGAACCGGAATCGATGCCGATATGAACCGGTCCGCTCTTTTCATCAAACGGGACCCGGGGTACAGCGGCCTTGGCATGGCGGTTATGGAACTCCCAGTATTCCTCCCGGCTATTGAACAGCGGGGGAAGTGAAGCGTATGTAGCTGTACGGGTATATTCATCCAGCGATGCGATGACATCGTCGAGATTCACTTCACCATCCGCATACAGAGCGGCTCCAAGCGATACATAGTACAGACTGTTGGCAGGGCATGTGCCGGTAACACCAAGGGTCTGATCAAAAGACTGACGCAGACACTTCGAGAAGGTCAGCGGTCCGCCAAGGTACAGAATATTGCCTCTGATCGGACGGCCCTGGGCCAGGCCGGCAATGGTCTGGTTGACTACCGCCTGATAGATGGATGCTGCAATATCACCAGGGGCAGCGCCCTGGTTGATCAGCGGCTGTACATCCGACTTGGCAAATACACCGCAGCGGGAAGCGATCGTATAGGTTCGTTTCGCATTCAGGGCAGCCTGATCCATTTCCCCCGCATCCATTTTCAGTAATGTTGCCATCTGGTCAATAAATGCACCGGTGCCCCCGGCACAGGAACCGTTCATGCGTACTTCCGTTCCGCCGGTCAGAAAGAGTATTTTGGCGTCTTCGCCGCCAAGCTCGATAATACAGTCCGTACCGGGATTGTACCTGTTTGCCGCAACTCGTTCGGCAAATACCTCCTGTACAAAGGGTACCTGTGCTTCGTCTGCCAGTCCCATGCCGGCAGAGCCGGAGATGGCAAGTGTGATTTTTCCATCCGGAACATAATCTTTTTTGATCCGGTTCAGTATTTCTTTGGCTTTTTCCAGTATATGACTGAAGTGACGCTCATAGGTGGAATAGATGATGTTTTCCGCTTCATCCAGCACCACGCATTTGATTGTCGTAGATCCGATATCCAGTCCTGCTCTCATACAGCCTCCTTTACTTGTAAACATATGTATTTTACTGAATTAAATAAGAAGGTCAATTGAAAAGCATGCTTTAAAATACACGTATGCCCATTTGTATTTTCATATGTTTTCGGCTGTCATTCACAATTTCTTCAGACACGAAACGTACAATGACAGCTGAGGTGACAGCCTGTGAAGAAAAGAAAATGGACAATCTGTACTTTCGGTCTGATTCTCTCTCTGCTATTATCATCCTGTTTGAAGCGGGGAGATGTGCTGATGAAGATAACAGTACTGCAGGCGGGCAAGGCAGATGCGATCGTAATACAGAGTCAGGGACATACCGTGCTGATCGATACGGGACTGGAAGAAGACAGCAGCAGTCTTCTGCAGGTGCTGGACACGCTGGAAGCTGATACTGTGGATGTGATGATCCTGACGCATTTTGATAAAGATCATGCCGGCGGGGCGGCGGCCGTACTGGCAAACTATGATGTCGGTACCGTCTATACAACCTATGAAGCAGATGACGGAGTGGATCTTTCCGATGTTCTGGCAGAGGCCGGATTGAGCGCTTTGGTGGTTACGGCTGAAAAATATGTGACTTTTACCATCGGCAGCGCCTCTTTTACCATTGAAGGGGCAGAAGGCGGCTATAATGAGAACAAAGATAATAATTCAAGCCTCATCACAACCGTATCATGCGGCACAAAGACATATCTGTTCATGGGCGATGCGCAGAAGTATAGAATTGAAGAGTATCTGGAAAAACACAATGAAACTGTGGACTTTCTGAAAGTCCCGTACCATGGCCGCTATATGAGCTGCCTGAAGGAACTGTACCGGGTGCTGCAGCCTTCCGCTTCCGTCATTACGTGCTCAGATACAGAGCCGCAGGAAAG
>ONOV01000123.1 GCA_900319505.1 uncultured Erysipelotrichaceae bacterium | reverse complement strand
TGTTTAATTATGTATTGCAGAGGGATACGTGAAAGCGTAGAATAAGTACGTTTCATAAAAGAATAACTGAAGTTTACTTTTACTAAACATGAGAGGGAGGAACATATGATTGATGTCGGCCATCGGATCAGACAGCTCAGGATCAAGAATGATCTGACGCTGGAAGAACTCGCATCCCGTACGGAACTGACCAAGGGCTTTCTCTCTCAGCTGGAACGCAATCTGACCAGTCCCAGCCTGCAGACGCTGGAAGATATCTGTGAGGCGCTGGGGGTGACAATGTCGCGTTTTTTTGCGGATGAGAAGGAAGAACAGGTTGTCTTTACGGAAGAAGATGTTTTTGTGGACGAGCGGAAGGACCAGGTACTGCACTGGATTGTTCCCAATGCCCAGAAGAACAGAATGGAGCCGCTTCTATTGGATCTTGAACCCGGTGCGGAGAGTATGCATATCGATCCGCATGACGGGGAAGAGATGGGCTATGTCCTGAACGGCCGCATTACCCTGTGTTTTTCCAACCGGAGTAAAGGTTTAACGGTCAGGAAGGGTGAAACATTCTACATCAACGGCAATGAGGCACATTACCTCGCAAACCGTTCATCGCACAGGGCCAGTGTGCTGTGGATCAGCACACCGCCGGTATTCTGAAGATAAGGGGAAAGAAACAATGAAGAAACTGATTGAAATTCAGAATGTTGTCAAATCGTTTGACAAGCAGATTGTTCTCAAGGGGATCAGCCTGGATATCTATGAGAATGAATTTGTGACTCTGCTCGGTCCTTCCGGCTGCGGAAAGACCACACTGCTGCGTATGATTGCAGGATTCCTGGATCCGACCGAAGGACATATCCTGATTGACGGCGAAGATATGGCCGGGGTACCGGCCTACAGGCGCGATGTAAATACGGTATTCCAGCATTACGCTTTATTCCCGCATCTGGATGTGTACCAGAACATTGCGTTCGGTCTCAACATCAAGAAGATGCCCAAGGATATCATTGAACAGAAGGTATCCCGTATGATTTCACTGGTGGGTCTGGAAGGGTTTGAACACCGGGATGTCACCCTGATGTCAGGCGGCCAGCAGCAGCGTGTTGCCATTGCAAGAGCGCTGGTCAACGAACCCAAGGTACTGCTGCTGGATGAATCGCTGAGTGCGCTGGATAAGAACCTCAGAAAAGAGATGCAGCTGGAACTCAAGGAGATCCAGCAGGAAGTCGGCATTACCTTCGTCTTTGTCACACATGATCAGGAGGAAGCACTGACCATGTCGGACAAGATCGTTGTCATGAAGGACGGCCGCATTGAACAGATCGGTACGCCGGAAGAGATCTACAACCAGCCGGTCAATGAATACTGCGCCCGGTTTATCGGCGATTCCAATATCATTGACGGCATCATGAAGAAGGATCATGTCTGCTCCTTTGATGATGTGGACTATGAGTGCGTACAGCAGGGCTTCACGGCGAATGAACCGGTGGATATCATGATCCGTCCGGAGGATATTGATATTGTGCCCAGAAACAGAGGCCTGCTGAATGGCGAAGTGAAGTCGGTTCTGTTCAAGGGTGTGCATTATGAAGTCATTGCCGAAACATCTTCCGGTACATCCAAGACGGTTATGATGCATGTGCGTGCGCCGCATGATGTCACCAATGAAGAAGCCCATGAAAAGATCAGCGCCACTTCGTTCTATATGGACCTGGAAGATGTGCCGCACCTGAGCAAAGGTGAAGTCATTGCCCGTGCCAATGCCCAGGCATGGAACGATGAGGATGAGGATGTCTCATTGACTACGGTTGATTATGATCTGAAGGAAGAAGTCGGGATATATCCGTGTACATTTGCGACCGAGGCCGGTACCAGCGTCACCGTCCATATTCATGTCGTCAAGCCGCGTGTTGTTGAAGACAAGGAAAATGAAGAAAGCATCCAGGCCTTTGATTTCTACAAGACCGTGGATGAAATCAAGGAATCTGTGGCCCTGGATACGGATCTGATCCGCTGGGCAGATGCCTATGCCTGGGATACGGAAGACAACAGCAGAGTAGAGATCTGGGATGTGAAATACGACTTTGATGATGAAAACATCAGTGAAGGCGATTTCCCGGTTACTTTCTCCACCCAGGGCCGTGAGCTCAAGATTGAAACAACCGATACCTATGAAGCCGGTCAGCGCATTGGCCTCAAATGGAATCCGGAAGACATTCATGTCATGAGGAAGATGAACGGATGAAACAGTTTAATAAATTAGCCCTGCCGTATATCATCTGGATTATCGTCATGATCATCGTACCGATGCTGCTGATTGTTCTGTATGCATTTACGGTACAGGGAAATGAAGTTCTGACGTTCCGCTTTACACTGTCCAACTTTGTCCGTTTCTTCTCGGATGCCATATTCCCTACGGTCATGTGGCGTTCCTTGAAGATGGCTTTCTTCACGACCCTCATCTGCATTGCCCTCGGCTATCCGACGGCCTATATCATGGCCAGGCTCAGCCCCAATAACCAGAAGCTGACGGTACTGCTGATCACTGCCCCGATGTGGATCAACATGCTGGTGCGCACCTATGCCTGGAAGGGCATCTTTGTCCGGCTTTCTCTGCCGACTGAAGCACGTGTCTATATCGGCATGGTGTATAACTTCCTGCCGTTTATGATTCTGGAAATCTACAATGCCCTCAACAAGATCGATCCGGCTCTGTTTGTGGCCGCAAATGATCTTGGTGCAGATGAAAAACAGACGTTCCTCAGAGTCACACTGCCTTTGTCCCTGGGCGGAGTTGTCTCCGGCATTACCCTTGTTTTCCTGCCGGCTGTTTCTTCCTTTTTCATTCCCAAACTGCTGGGCGGAGGAAGATATGTACTGATCGGAAACCTGATTGAGGATTACTTCATTACAACCGGCGACTGGAACTTCGGTTCAGCCATCAGTATGATCATGGCGGTCATCATTCTGATCTCCATGTATGTCATGAAGAAGCTGGATAAAGAACCGGCGGAGGTGAGCGACTGATGAAAAAAGTATGGCACCGGATCTGGCTTGTGCTGATCATGGCATTCTTCTATCTGCCGATTATCTATGTTGTGTTCTTCAGCTTCAACCGTTCCAAGTCTCTGACCCGCTTTACCGGTTTTTCATGGCGCTGGTATGAGAACATGTTCTATTCCCGTCCGATTCTGGATGCGATCTGGTATACGGTACTGTGCGCCGTGCTGGCAACAGCCATTTCCACCATTGTCGGAACTGTCACATCCATCGCCTTATCCAAAAACAGAAAAGTCATCAAGGAATTTGTCCGTCAGGTCAACAATCTGCCGATGCTCAATCCGGAAATTGTTACGGCCATCGGCTTCATGCTGTTCTACAGCTCGCTGCATATCAAGACCGGGTTTGTGACAATGCTGCTGGCGCATATTGCCTTCTGTACGCCGTATGTCATGCTGACGATCATGCCCAGGCTCAGACGCCTGGATCCCAACATGGCTGAAGCGGCCATGGACCTTGGCTGTACGCCCTGGCAGGTTATCTGGAAGGTCATTGTGCCCCAGATCAAAAACAGCATCGGCGCTGCTGCTCTGATTGCTTTTTCCATGTCCTTTGATGATTTTGTTATTTCCATGTTCACCACCGGTCCCGGTGTGCAGAACATTTCCATCTATGTCTACGGCAATGTGAAGCGGGTCAATCCGACCATCAATGCATTAAGCTCCATCATTGTCTTAGTCGTAACGGTTGTGCTGATTCTGACCAATATTGTGCCTTATATCAGAGATAAGAGGAGAAAGAAGAATGAAGCGGTTCTGGAAGACGCTGTGCGCTAGTGCTGTGTCTGTTTCTCTGGCTGCCTGCGGACAGGCTGGAAAAACAGTTGAAAAGGTAGCGGACGCAAAGAAGGAATTCGGCTGTGATGTGCTGAATGTATACAATGCCGGTGAATATATCGGTGAGGATGTCGTATCAAACTTTGAGACCATGTATGATGCCAGAGTCAACTACGATACATTTGAATCCAATGAAATGATGTATACAAAGCTGCTGGGCGGAGCCAGCTATGATGTGCTTGTGCCCAGTGATTATATGATTGAACAATTGCTGCAGGAGAACATGCTGCAGAAACTGGATATGTCCGCCATGACTAACTATGACGCTCTGGACAAAGATGTCATTGAAAACCAGAAGTCATTTGATCCTACTCTGGAATATTCCATGCCTTACTTCTGGGGTTCTGTCGGCATTGTCTACAATAAGCAGGCTGTATCAGAAGAAAAGATCAAGAAGGAAGGATGGAATATCTTCCTGGATAAGAAATACAAGGGCAGAGTCTATTTCTATGACTCCCAGCGTGACGGTTTCATGGTTGCTTTCAAGGCCCTTGGCTATTCCATGAATACAGATGATCCGGATGAGATCAGCAAAGCCTACAAATGGCTGCAGAAGATGAATAAGACCATGGATCCTGCCTATGTGACGGATGAAGTCATTGACGGCATGGTCAATGGGGAAATGGATTTGGCTCTGATGTATTCCGGCGATGCGGCCTATGTTCTTTCCCAGAACATGGATATGGGATGGATTGAACCGGATCAGGGCACCAATGTCTGGATCGATGCCATGGTCATTCCCAAGAATGCCAGCTGTCCGGGCTTAGCCAATGCCTTCATCAACTACATCATTTCGGAAGATGTACAGATGGATAACTCTTCCTATGTCGGCTATACATCTGTTGATACCAGTGTTGAAAAATACATGTCCGGCATTGACGGCGATTACTTTGAAAATGATGCCTATGTACCTAGAGTAGGCTATGCCAAGGATGAGAATTTCCACTACAATCCGGAGTTGAAGAAAAAGCTTTCCGATCTCTGGAATAAAGTAAAGATCGGGGCATGATACCTGAAAACGCAGACTGTTCTGAAGCAGTCTGCGTTTTCCTATTGCTTGATGTATAAAAAAATGATCCATCCTGCGATGGATCATTGATGGAGGTTCCTGCCGGAGTCGGACCGGCGCTCACAGAGTTGCAGTCTGTTGCCTTACCACTTGGCTAAGGAACCACAGCGCTTATTTATAATACCAATACACGCTCATTATTGCAATAAAAAAATTGCGAAAGAGAAACAGGGACTTGTGAATTTCATGATTTTAGCATATTATAGTAAAGCGCTGTGGGGTCATGGCGGAATAGGCAGACGCAACGGACTTAAAATCCGTTGGTAGAAATACCGTGCGGGTTCAAGTCCCGCTGACCCCAC
>ONOV01000114.1 GCA_900319505.1 uncultured Erysipelotrichaceae bacterium | reverse complement strand
GAGGAATGTGAGCTAACACACAGTCTGGGAGCATATCGAAAGATATGACGTCAGGACCAGATGGATGAGATACAAAACCTGCTGTCCGTAAAGGGAATCAAGGCCCTGCAAGCCTCGACTCTTTATGGGTCGGGGTTAGTTGACAGCTTCAGAAAACCTGACAGTTCTCTGAAGCTGTTTTTCTTTTGCGGTTGAAAAAAATTCTTCTGCGGGGAGATGCGTGGATTTGTGCATATAGAAAGGGCGGAGGAAAAGAGCTTATGAAAAAAGAAAATCATTCCGCCCTGCAGATGGACTGCCGTCTGTATGGCCTCTACAAGACAGGTATCCTGTCTTTGAAAGACATCATTGTTTCAAAACATTCAATCAGTGACCCGGCCCTGATCAGACAGCTGACACAGATGCGCCGGCGGACCGAACGGCTGGAAACCTTCTTCGATACGATCGAAAGGGAATATGGCATTGATAACCGGATGATCCTGTGGCGTTATCTTGTCAACGGGGAAGATGTTTCCCATATTGCCCGTGACTATCATACCTGCCACAACGCTCTGATGCGTCAGATCAGCCGACTGATGCAGGAGGCAGACAGCTATGCTTAGAAAGATTCTGCCTTTGATCTTATGTCTTGCCTTTCTGCCTGTACAGGCGGAAGAGACAGATGCCGTCACGCTTCATGTCACAGCCGATGGAAAACCAGCTTCCCTGTCTTTTCTTGTCTATGAAAGTGAAACAGCTGAAGAACCGCTGCAGGATGAAGAAGACAATAATATTACACTGGAAAGTGATGAAGAAGGAGAACTGATTCTGCCGCAGGAATATGAAGGATATTTTCTGCGTCTGAAAGAGGAAAAGGGATGGCATGTCAGCGGGGTGATGCCGTATCAGATTCAGCCGATGGATACGGTTGCCCTGGATCATCTCAGGGTCAGTTTTCATCTGAAAACAGACAGTGAGGAAAAGATTGCATGTGAACTGAAAGAGAAGGGAAAAGAGGAAGTGATTGCTGTCCTCGATCATGATCAGGATATTTCAGAATATCTGCTGGAAGGCAGTACGTATGTGATTGCCGCAAAAGGTACATATGAAAACATGTCTCTGCATCCGGTGGAATTTGAAGTCAGTACCGCGGATGAACAGACAGTGGTGCTTTCGGCTGATCTTCTGTATCCTTTTGAAATTGCCTTATCAGAACCTGTTTCAGATGTTTCCCTGCACTTTGAAGAAGAAGAGAGAATGCAGGATATGAAACTGCCTTCATGTATGAAAACAGATCAGGAAGGAAAGATCAGAGGCAGGCTTCTGCCGGGTGTATATCACCTCAAAAATGAGATCAGCGATCCGCATTATTATGCCGATACTGCCAGGCATACCCTGAGTGTGGCGCGGAGCGGGGATAATAAGCTTGCCATTGCGCTTCAGCCGGTGACTTTTGTCATTGCCTTCAATGATGCCAGTCCCTATACCGTACATGTTCTGCAGGATGAAAAGGAAATCCAGTCCTATGTCAATGATGGCCGTGAACACAGTATTGCCGCAGAAAGGGATAAGACCTGTGAAATCCGGTGTGATGCGGCCGTGGATCTATTACCGCTTGAAGTACAGCGCATCGAAACAGGAAATACAGTCAGAAACCTGAAAGTACTGATGCAGTCACGTCCTTTCCATACAGATGTATCAGTTGCCGGTAAAGATGGACAGACAGTCAAAGGGGCAGAGGTGAAAGTGACACGCTTATCAGACGGCAGTGTGCAGACGGTAAAAGCCGGCACGCTTTCAGGCCTGTATGCGGGTGAAGAATATGAGGCCAGTATATCTGCCCTGCCTGAAGGCTGGCGGGCAGCGGATCCGGTACGCTTTACAGCCGGAAAGGACAATGTGAGATTACAGGTATCTTCATTTGTGCATCAGACGATTGCCTTGAATGTGCCGGGAACCGGCTTTATCTACCAGGCTTACCGCGATGAAGCCTGTACGGTGCCTCTGATGGATCTTGATGGGAATAATGTAGCGGTTCAGGATACGGCCGGCTTTGCGCTTGGTGAAGGTACCTATTATCTCAAAGCCATACAGATGGATCCGGCCTACTATCCGGATGAAACCGTACACAGGATGCAGGTCACACGTCAAAACGGCGTTGAAGCCGTCTATGACATCGCTTTGAAGCGCACATCCATCAGGGCGGAAGTACGGGATGACAGCAATGCACTGTTATCGGATGTCTGGCTCATCCTCAAGGATGAAAAGGGCAATGAAAGAAGAGTGAAGGCAGGCGATGAAGTAGATGTGGAACGCGGCGTCAGATATGCGCTGAAGCTGGCGGATACGCCGGAAGGTTATCAACAGAAAAGTGCCGGGGTTTTCATGCTGGGGGAGAAGGCACCGGCTGAACTGCCCGTCGCTTCCATCCGTGTTACTGCCATAAGTGATCTGAAACTGAAACTGTCCCATCAGAGCAGACCGGTTGCGGCTTCCTATGCTTTATATACCGATGAAGCCTGCCGCACACCGGCTTATGATCTGGATGGAAATAAGGCGGAGGGAAAAACAGATCAGGAAGGTATTCTGCACCTGCGCATGCCCAGAGGCATCTATTATCTGAAACAGATGGGCACGGACCCGCATTACTTCCGCCAGACAAAAGTCCGTAAGATTGAGCTGAAAGCTCAAACCGAGCGGATCAGTCTTGAAAGTGAGCCGGTTGTATTCCGGACAGCTCTTCATGATGCGTCGGGCAGACCGGTATATGGAGCAGTATATGCACTGCTTGATGAAAACAGAAAGCAAATGAAAAGCTGGAAGTATGAAGGCAGTGAACTGCTGATAGAAGATGAAGGGCTGGCTCATGGAAAGACCTATTATCTGCAATGCACATCCATGCCGGAAGGATATGAGAAAAACAATGCTCTGATCCGCTTTACCCTGCCGGAAACATATGGACAAGAGCTGCCTTCGGTCTCTTTGACCGTATCGGCTGAAACACAGAAGAAAGCAGAGGGCGGCAGGGTAAAGCAGAAGGAACAGATGGACATGGAAGATATACTGAATGGTGAAAAGAGCCGCAGGTATATCATGATCCTGATGATTCTTGCCGGGGTTCTGGCCGGGATGATCTGGCATGAGAAATGTAAAAAATGTAAAAATAAGAAAAAAGGTTGAAATTTGCTTACATTTTTCTTACAATACAGAAAAGCAGAGAAGGGAAAAAGTAAGCTTTTCACCGATCCTGAGAGAGCTTTCCAAGTGCTGAAAGGAAAGCGTGAGGAAGAAGCTGAACACACATCCCGGAGCTGTCTGTTCGAAATAACAGTAGGGCAGATCGGTGTGTCCGTTAGAGCACAGAAGTATGATGAAAGTACTTCATGAGGCTGTATTCGTGAGGATGCAGTGAAATTGGGTGGAACAGCGCTGCGGCGTCCCTTGTCAGGGATGCCGCTTTTGTTTCAGAGGGAGAAGAGCTATGTACTATACAAGTGAAGCACCCGGCGGTATGCGTGATACGGCCGGCAGTGAAGCCGTGAAGAAGAATAAGCTGCAGGGCAGAATTGAAAAGGTATTTGCTTCATACGGCTATGAACCGGTGTTTACACCGACCATTGAATACTATGAGACATATGCCCGGGCATATGACGGCATCAGAGAAGAAGAATTCTACAAGTTCTTCGATCAGGACGGACGCATTCTTACCCTGCGTCCGGATATGACCATTCCGATTGCCCGCTTTACGGCCGGCCGGCTGGGCAGTCAGAAACCGCCTTTCCGTTTTTCCTACAGTGCGGATGTGTTCAAGGTGAGGCATACCTTTGCCGGCAAACGCTCGGAAGCCACCGACTGCGGGGTGGAATGCATCGGACTGGATGAAAAGGATGATCTGGAAGTACTGGTGCTGGCACTTGATACACTGAAGTGTCTTGGCACGGAGAACTTTATGCTTGAGATCGGCAATTCCGGCTACTTCAAGGCGGCCGCCAGAAGCGCCGGCCTGAAGGAAGAGCAGACGCGGATTCTGGCGGATCTGATTGACCGCAAATCCATGGTGGACCTGCAGGAATTCCTGGATGCTTCTTCGCTCAGTGAAAAGGGGACAGCCTTCTTCATGAAGCTGCCGTTATTAAGCGGAGATGTTTCCGTGCTGAAAGAGGCGGAAGATCTTTCCTTCACCGATGAGCTGCATCGGGAAACGGCAAGACTGACAAAGCTGGATGAGATGCTGAGAACGCTCGGCTGGGAAAAGCATATCAGCTATGACCTTGGCAAAGTACCGCATCTGACCTATTACACCGGCATCATCTTTGAAGGATGGGTGGAAGGCCTTGGTGCTTCCGTACTGTCCGGAGGAAGATATGATGATCTGCTGAAGAAATTCGGAAGGGATCTGCCTGCCTGCGGCTTCGGCATGAAGATCGATGAAGCGGCCCAGCTATTGAAGGATGAAGAAGAGAAAGTCATCACCGTACGCTATCCTTCCGGAAAGATAGCGGAAGCGCTGGCCACAGCGGAAACACTGCGGCAGAACCACCGCGTGATTATTGAAGAAGCGGATACAGATGAGGTGGAGGTAATCGCATGATATCAGTAGCACTGACCAAAGGCAGACTGGAGAAGTCCTCCACGGCCATGCTGGAAAAAGCAGGCTATGGGGTGGAAAAGCTGAAGGACAAAGGCAGGGCGCTTGTCTTTCCCGATACCGTGAAGGATGTGCGCTATTTCCTGGTCAAAGCCAATGACTGCATTACCTATGTGGAACATGGGGTTGCCGATATCGGCATTGTCGGCAAGGATACGATTCTGGAAGGCGGAAATGACTATTATGAAATGCTGGATCTGAAGATCGGTGAATGCAGATTCATCTGTGCTTCTCTGCCGGACCATAATCCGCTTACCATGTCCGGTCATATCCGGATCGGCACCAAATATCCCGAAGTCACAAGACGCTACTTCCGCCAGCTTGGCAGGGATGTGGAAATCATCAAGATTGACGGGTCGGTGGAGCTCTCGCCGATTCTGGGACTTGTGGATGGCATTGTGGATATCATGGAGACCGGAACAACACTCAGAGAAAACGGCCTTGTTGTCTATGATACGGTATGCCGGATTTCCGCCCGGGCGATTGTCAACCGGGCTGCGTACCGTCTGAAACATGAAGAAGTCATGACATTTCTGAATGATCTGAAAAAGCAGGTAAAGGAGTGAAGAATATGCTGGAAGAAATTGATGCGGGCAATCCGGAAGCCCTGAGAAAGTATCTTGATTCAAGAAGTGCGGAAATCTCGGATGATGTGCTGATGAAGGTCAGTGCCATCCTGCGGGATGTCAGAGAAAACGGCGATGCCGCTCTCAGAAAATATACGGAGCAGTTTGACGGCGTAAAGGTGGAAGATCTGCGCATCAGCGATGAAGAACTGCAGGCTGCAGCGGATGCCGTATCTCCTTCCTTCAAAGAGGCCATGGAAAAGGCAGCGGCCAATATCCGTTCTTTCCATGAAGCACAGAAACAGAATTCCTATCTCATCGAGAAGGATGCGGGTGTATATCTTGGAGAAAGAGTGCTGCCGCTTTCTTCCTGCGGCATCTATGTGCCGGGCGGACGGGCCCAGTATCCTTCCAGCGTTCTCATGAATGCCATTCCGGCCAAAGTAGCCGGGGTGAAGCGGATTGTCATGGTAACCCCGCCGTCAAAGGACGGCAGGCTCAATCCGGATATTGCCTTTGCCGCAAAGCTTGCCGGGGTGGATGAAGTCTACCGTATCGGCGGTGCCCAGGCGATTGCGGCACTTGCCTATGGGACAGAGTCCATTCCGCATGTGGATAAGATCACCGGTCCGGGCAACATCTTTGTAGCAGCGGCCAAGAAACTGGTCTTTGGCAAAGTGGCGATTGATATGATTGCCGGTCCTTCTGAAATCCTTGCCATAGCGGATGAAAAAGCCGATCCTGCCTATCTTGCGGCAGATCTGTTGAGTCAGGCGGAACATGATCCCATGGCTTCGGCAATTCTCTTAACCCCAAGCAGACCGCTTCTCAATGCGGTCAATGCAGAGCTTGAAAAGCAGAGTGCCGTACTGCCCAAACGTCAGATCGTTGAAGCTTCCCTGAAGAACTATGGCAAAGCCATTGTATGTCAGGATATTCATGCCTGCATTGCCTATGCCAATGCCATTGCTCCGGAACATCTGGAGCTGATGGTGGAAGATCCGATGCCCTGTCTCAATGAAGTCGTCAATGCGGGTTCAGTCTTCTTAGGCTACTACACATGCGAATCCATCGGTGATTATTTCGGCGGCACCAACCACGTTCTGCCTACCGGCGGTACAGCCCGCTTCTCCAGTGCGCTTGGTGTGGATGCCTTCATCAAGAAGTCCTGCTATCTCCACTACAGTAAAGAAGCTCTGGAACGCGACGCTTCCTATATCATGACCATGGCACATCAGGAGCAGCTTGAAGCACATGCAAGAGCTGCCGGAATCAGGGTGAAGAATAATGAAAAAGATTGAGTCCTATACGGCGGCAGCGAGTGATGGCTTACTGCTGAACGCTAATGAACTGAGTGTATCTTTTTCCAGAACGATTCTGGATGAATTGAAAGCAGCCATCGATGAAATCCCGTTCAACCGCTATCCTGATGCAGAAGAAACTGAATTACTGGAAGCGTATGGAAAGTGTGTCGGCTTCAGTCCAGACCATCTGCTGGCTGGAAACGGGTCTGATCAGATGCTCGGCTATCTGATCGGTACGTACTTGGGCAAGGGGAAAAAGCTCTTTACGCTGGAACCTGACTTTTCTATGTATGACTACTATGCTTCAACCTATGAAGCAGATGTTGTCAAATTCAAAGAGAAGAAAGACGGCACTTATGCGCTGGCTGATTTCATCCAGGCCGCTGAGAACAATGCGCCTGATATGATCCTTTTCTCCAATCCAAACAATCCGGGCGGACAGTGTCTTAACCCGGATGAAGTGGAAGAAATTCTCAAAGCCTTTCCTGAGATTCCGGTTGTCATTGATGAAGCGTATATCGAATTTTCCAATATACCGGGCAGTGAAAAGCTGATTGATGTGTATGACAATCTTTTCATTACCCGTACTTTATCCAAGGCATCAGGAGCAGCAGGCCTCAGAATCGGATTCCTGATCGGTTCAGAAAAGGTGATGGCAGATCTCAAGAAGAACTTTGTGCCTTATGCTTTGAACCGTCTTTCCATGAAAGCAGCGGTCATTGCCCTGGCACATCGCAATGAATATGAACCATTGATTGCCCTGATCAAAAAGGAAAGAGAGAAGATGTATGAAGAAAGCAGAAAGTTCACACATCTGATTCTCTATCCTTCCGAGGCTAATTATCTCCATGGCCGGTGTGACAATAAGAAGCTGCTGCTGAAGCTGTTTGAAGATGCGGGTATTGTCATCCGCAACTACAATGATGAAGATACCTTCCGTATTACCATTGGTCTGCCGGAAGAGAATCAGCGTGTTCTGCAGGTACTGCAGGCATATGAAGAGGCATTTGTATGAGAACAGCATCAGTATCCCGTAAGACAAAGGAAACAGAGATTTCCTGTACATTGAATCTTGATGCAGAGAGCGGTACGGACATTTCCACCGGCATCGGTTTCTTCGATCATATGCTGGAGCTGCTCAGCTTTCACAGCGGTTTTGCCATGACCATTAAAGCCGATGGTGATCTCAATGTGGATGACCACCATACGGTAGAAGACTGCGGCATTGTCTTAGGTAAGGCGTTCCGGCAGGCCCTGGGGGATAAGAAAGGGATTGCCCGCTATGGCTTTTTCTCCTGTCCCATGGATGAAGCGCTGGCCAATGTATCACTGGATTTTTCCGGGCGGCCTTATCTTGTCTTTCACTGCACGTTTACAAGAGAAAAGATCGGTGATCTTTCCACGGAAATGGTAGAGGAATTCTTCCGTGCCTTTGTCGTGGAAGCAGGTCTGACTCTGCACATCAATGTGCCTTACGGCACCAACAATCATCATATGGCGGAAGCGGTGTTCAAAGCCTTCGGCCATGCCCTGAAGG
>ONOV01000079.1 GCA_900319505.1 uncultured Erysipelotrichaceae bacterium | reverse complement strand
CGCATAATGTATCTTATGCGACATTTATGTATACCAACAATTACGAAGGCTTTTTGCTATGTTCACGATATAACGGAATTTAAATTGTATTGCCATAATTTGAAGTTCGTTGAATTATGTTCACTTGTAACCATCGTTTTGCAGGTGCTTAAAGATGACATTTGAGTTGTTGATACCTCCAGAAAGATGAGTATCAATGATTGCAGTATAGCCGGTAAGAACGGTCTTTTCTTTCTTCCGTCCCTTATTGCCATTCGGCATAATCACGAATCCGTGCTTCCGTACACTGCGCAGTTTCGAACGGGAAATGTGTGTCCTTCTCAAAAGCTCAGCCAGATTCACTCTGTCCAAAGAAAACTTGTCCCCGAGTTCTTTCTTCATCTCCTCAAGTGCTTGTGTTATAGTCTCGTTGAGGCTATAGATTTCATTTGAATTCATTGTTCTCCTTTCTTTATTGATGCAATGGACAACATCAAGTATAGAAAGGCGATGACGCAAGTGAAGCCATAGTCTCATTTGTTATTCATTGGTTACTTTCTCCCGACTTATTTTGGCCGGTTCCTCCCGACGCCAGAGTGGTTACTTTCTCCCGACTCTAACAGATAAAGTAAAAGAAGGATCAGGAATCCTTCTTGGAATGACGTTCTTTCAGTGATTTAACTTTGAGATTGGAAAAGTCATCTCTGTCCGTTTCACCGGGATGATACGCGTTGTATGCTTTAAACATTTCATTGTTCTGTATATGCGTATAGATTTCAGTTGTTCCGACATCAGAGTGGCCGAGCATTTCCTGAATGCTGCGCAGATCAGCGCCGTTCTGTAAAAGATGGGTGGCATAGCTGTGGCGCAGCTTATGCGGGGTGATATGTTTCTGAAAGCCCAGTTCAGTATCTTTGCGGGCGATCAGACGCTGTATATACCTTGGCTCAACCGGACGGCCGAGAGCATTGATGAAATAAATGCTTGAATGTCTTCTGCAGAACAGCGGACGCACTTCCGTCAGATACTTCTTCTGCAGCCCCTGGGCACCGCTGGGGATCGGAACGATTCTTTCCTTGTTTCCTTTACCGAGGACTCTGATCTTGCCGGTTTCCAGATCCACTCTGTTGATATCCAGACTGCATGCTTCCGAAACACGCAGACCGCAGGAATAAATCAATTCCAGAATAGCGTGATCCAGCAGCTGACGCGGATCACTGTCATCAAAAGATGTCATCAGTGCCTTGATTTCTTCCTTTGTACAATAGACCGGCAGTACTTTCTGGTTTTTGTGAACCGTCAGATTGATGCTTGGATCTTCTTTGTTGAAAAGAAAAGACAGATAGGAATGGAAAGAGCGTATGGCTGCCGCCATACGGGCGCTGCTGCTGGAAGCTTTCTGCTCTGATTCTTCCTGCATGAAATCACGGATTTCATCATAAGTAATATCATCCGTATCTTCGATGCCGTCTGCTTCAAGATACTGCAGATACTGTTTCAGATCAGAGGTATAAGAAGATACGGTATGGGTGCTTTTTGCCTGGCTGACAGACAGCCATGTATACCAGCCATCAAATGCCTCCTGCAGTTTCATGCTTTTTTCTCCTTCAGAAGATCAGAAGCACGATGGAACACATTGCCGTCGAGCATCCGGTTCAGATCATGTATGACTGACTTGGTCTCTTCTTTTTCGGCAGCCTGGTAATTGAAGAGATTCAATTGCTCCACCACATCCCCGGCATCCTTCAGTCCGTTCATACAGATACCAAGCAGTCTGATCGGCTGATTGTCCCAGTTTTCTTCAAACAGATGAATGGCCTGATTGAAGATATCGTTGGCACTCCAGATCAGCTGATCACTTTTGCTGGAACGATCGATATTGCGGAAGTCATAAAGCCGGATGCGGATGGAAATACCGGAGCCCAGCTTTTTCTCCTTACGCATGCGTTCAGACAGTTTACGTGACATGGCACGAAGTGAACCTCTTAATTCATCGTAGTCACTGATATCATCCTGGAATGTTTCAGAAATACTCATGGATTTCGGTGTCCATTCTCTGACAATGGTGCGATGATCAATGCCATGGGCACGTTCCAGGATCGCTTCGGTATTCTTGCCGAAGATCGGTCTGAGCTTTTCAATGTCCTTATAGTTGGCAAGATCTCCGATGGTATTGATATGCAGATCTTTCAGCAGCGGTTCGGTCTTCTTCCCTACCCCTCTCATATCACCGATAGGAAGGGGCCACATTTTCTGAGGAACATCACGGATGCGCAGGACGGTAATGGCATCGGGCTTGCGCATATCGCTTGCCATTTTTGCCAAGAACATGTTTGGCGCAACGCCGATGGAACATGTCAGGCCTGTTTCTTTTCTGATTCTGTCTTTGATCTCTGCAGCCAGGTCCAGCGGTCTTGCCCGTTTCATGATGATATCCGTTACATCCGCATAGCATTCATCAATGCTTGCCTGTTCGATTTCATCAGTATAGGAACGGATGATATCCATGAACTGCTGGGAAAGACGGCGGTACATGGGAAAATGCGGTTCAATCAGGATCAGTTCAGGACAGGCCTGCAGCGCAAGAGATGTAGGCATGGCACTGTGAACACCGAACCTGCGGGCTTCATAGGAAGCGGTAGAGATCACACTGCGTCTTGCCTGGGAAGAGACAGCGACCGGTCTGCCTTTAAGCTCTGGATGGTTCAGCTCCTCACAGCTGACAAAGAACGCATTCATATCTATATGGAAATAGACTCTTACCATATCATTCTTTCTGATCTCTTTCGTATAGTTCCCGGGCAGCCTGCAGGGAGGCATCGGAAACATGGCCTGATGAAATCAAAGCAAGCTGCTCGATCCGCTCTTTTTCATTGAGCAGCCGGATCGAAGTTCTTGTATGTTCCCCTTCCGTTTTCTTGGCAACAAGATAATGATGAACAGCACAGGCAGCAACCGGAGCCAGATGGGTAACGGAAAAGACCTGGGCGGTTGCGCCAAGGCGCTTCATTTCCATACCGATGGCATTGGCCACAGCACCGGAAACACCGGTGTCGATCTCATCAAAGATGACCGTACTGATGCCCTGCAGACGGGTAAAGATCACTTTCAGGCCGAGCATGAGACGGGACAGTTCACCGCCGCTGGCAGTTTTGGCCAGAGGCTTGAGATCTTCACCCCTGTTCATGGAAATCAGAAATTCCACTCTGTCACTGCCGTACTTTGAAGGTTCAGCTGGGGTGATATCGGTTTTGAATCTGGCATTCTTCAGCATCAGCTCTTTCAGATGCTTTACAATTTCCGCATCCAGTGACACGGCGCCTTTCTGCCTTGCCAGGGTCAGTTTCTGCGCAGCTTTCTGATAAGCAGAAAGAGCACGGGCAATCTTCTGATCAACCGCATCAAGATAAGCCTGTTTATCCGCATAAATATCGATGCGCTTCTGCAGTTCATCCTTAACTTTCAGAATGTCTTCAATCGTTCTGCCGTACTTATGCTTGAGACGCTGTATCGTATATAGACGCTCCTCCATGGCATTGATGTCCTCTTCGGAAAGATCCATGGTATCCCGCAGCTTTGTGAGTGATTCCATGGCATCTGAAAGGTTGTAGTAGGCATCGGAATAGGCATCACGGATGCTGTCGAGTTCATCTGAAGATTTGAAAGAGTTCATGGTCTTCAGCATTTCATACAGATCATCGGATGTGCGCTCATTATAGATATTCAGGATGGTATTGAGCTTATCGTAGGAATCTTTGACGGCATTATACTGCTTTTCCTTTGCCTCAAGTTCCTCATCCTCCCCCACTTTCAGATCAGCTTCTTCGATTTCTTTGATCTGATACTGGAAGTATTCCAGATCATTTTCATTGAAGGTATCTTCCAGTGCTCTTTCTTTTTCTGTGATGAGATCATGATAGGTCTGATAGCGGGAAGAGATTTCCTCCAGAAGATCTCTGTCATTCAGATATTCATCCAGCAGGTGGATATGGGTATTGCTGTTAAGCAGATACGCATTGTCACGCTGGCCATGGATATCGATCTCACCGGCCAGCACATCCTTCAATAGTCCCAGGGTGACTATACGGTGGTCAATGCGGGCTGTACTCTTGCCGGAAGCAGTAATTTCTCTTGTGAAGGTAACCTCCTCTTCACAGTCAAATCCAGCCTCTTTCAGAACAGAGCGGGCATGAGACTTTTCATCAAAGGAAAATGTGCCTTCAACAATGGCCTTGTCTTTCCCTTTCATGACAAAAGATGCGTTGGCTCTGCCAGCGCACAGTAAAGTGATTGCATCAATTAAAACAGATTTGCCGGCGCCTGTTTCACCGGTAAATGCACTGAAGCCGTTTTCAAAGTCGAGGCTGACTTCGTCAATCAGAACGAAGTTCCTGATGTATAAATGTCTGATCATATATATTTCCTGATTTCTTCCAGTAAAGTATTCAGATCAATGTGAAGTGCTTTGCGTACGCGTGTCTCCGGGCCCTGCTGTACATACAGATCACCGATACCCATGCGGGTGATGGAGGGAATCAGATGGTGATCGGTGTACCAGGCACAGATGGCTTCCCCAAGGCCTCCGGCAAGCATATCTGTTTCATAGATAATGATATGCTTATTGGCTGAGGCAATGTCCGTTAATACATTTTCATCTATCGGCTTGAAGAAACGGCAGTTGATCAAAGTTGCCGCAATCGCATT
>ONOV01000017.1 GCA_900319505.1 uncultured Erysipelotrichaceae bacterium | reverse complement strand
CCGTCACTGGAAAGAATGACACCGGAACCTGCGCCGGATGTGACATAAGAACCATACCATGCCTGTCCCTGCTGAACAGCTTCGGTGGTAATGGAAACAACACTTGGAGAAATGATGGAAGCTGCTTCCTCACCGCTTAACGCTGTATCCGTGCTGTCTGAACTGTATCTGGTCAGGGTAATTGTATTGCCCGTAGAAGGTGTACTGGCAGATGCCGTGCCTGCTGAAGTGCCGGCGGCAGCACTGCCGGCATAGGCACAGCCAAAGCACACGGCACCGGCGGCAGTTATTTCAAGTACTTTACGTACTGCATGATTCATCTTTTTTTTCATCTTGAACTCGCTCTCCTTTGCTTTACAGCCTTTAATTCAGCCTGTTTCAGGGCTTTCTCAAGGGCTTTGACAGCTTTGTCAGAAACCCTTCAGAGCATGTTCTTCTTTCCTTCACTTTCTTCACCGGGCCATGAAAAAAGAGACTTTTCAGCGATTGAACGCATCCAGTCTCTCTACCAGTTTCACAACCGTTCCATCCTGCAGGGCATCCAGGAACCTGTCATTTTCCGACAGGGAATCAATCAGATCCAGCAGCACCGCCTCACACAGCACTTCATCCATCTCATCCACCGGCGTCTTCCTGTTTTCTTCATTCAGGAACTCCTCCGGATTCACATCATCCCGCAGAATAAACGCACATGTCTCACAGAACTCCGTACATTCATTGGCAATCACCAGCGGTTCTCCCGCTTCATTCTGTGCCGCATATTCCTCATAGGCCTCGCTTTTCGGGCTGCCATAATACGCAAAGTCTCTGCCATGATCTTTCAATGACGGCAGATAAGCCAGAATCATATCATATTTCATCATCTGCCTCCTTTTCCATTATTGAAAGCATGGGTCATCAGATCCCATACCACACGGTTCATTTCCTTCGCACTTCTGTTCTCATCCGCAAACACATATTCCCTGATCAGAAAATTCAGGGATTCGGCATAATATCTGGCCAGAAACGATGTTTTGTATTCCGGCAGGAAGGAAGGATCACGGTTCACCTTCAGATAATTCTCCAGATTGATGCAAAGATTATCCTTTACCATATCTTCAAAGCCGTTCTGTCCGATGACCTGATAGGCCGCCCGGTAAAATGCCCGGTTGTCATTGACGGTTGTAAAGATTCTGAGGAAGTATTCATCAAAGCCGATCTTCCCCTGTCCTGCTTCATCTACCAGAAAGTCCATATGGACAATCCAGTTCAGACAGTCATATTTATCATCAAAGTAGTTATAAAATGTCGCCCGGATAACACCAGTCTCATCACAGATCTGCTTGATTGTAATCTTTTCAAACAGTCTTCTGGTCATCAGAACCCTCAGGTTCTCTGCCAGGGACGTCTTCATAATCCCCTTGCGATATTCCATTCATACCTCATTCTTCTATAATACGTATTCTATCAGAACCCATACAGCAAAGATAATCATCAGAACACCGCCTGACATGGATACCTGTCTCTGATAGCTCGCTCCTAGATTATACCCTATTGTCAGGGCAGTATATACCGCAATGAATCCAAAGACCAGAAACAGCAGCAGAGCATTCAGCGCGCCGCTTCCCATGAAGGAAAAACTTGCGCCAAGTACCAGCGTATCAATATTGGTTACTACGGCAATATGGAACAGCTTTCTGTGATCGAATGTCTTATCCAGCTTTTCCACATATGTACTGCGTCCGATGGCCCCCTGCCAGACCATACGCATGCCAAGTCCGACAATAATCAGACAGGCAACCAGCACCTCCAGATCAAAACTCATGAAATCCTTGAAAAGATGTGCCACCCCATAGCCGATCATAGCCATACCGCTGGCCACTAATGTATAGATCAGAGAATACCGGGCTCTTTTTCCCATGCCGCAGTCTCTGATGGTTGCGCCAACCTGCATCATATATACAAATCCATCGAGGTATAACCCTACCAGGATGAGAATAAACTTGTACATTCCATTCCTCCGTAACTGCAGACTTTATTCTAAATGTTCTTAAAGAATAATAACTATACAAAAGAATCCATCTGTAAATACATAAAAGCAGAGACTGCTGGCACAGTCTCTGCTTTCATCCGCCTGATGCAGGGAGGGAAAGAATAATCTTTTCTGATACGGCTATAGTTTACTTCCGCTTCATGCAAGTTTCATGCGTGAACGATGAAAATTATGTGAAAGATGCCATTTCTTCCTTTTACTGGTATAATATTCATGCTGTGTCCCCGTAGCTCAGCTGGATAGAGCGACCGCCTCCTAAGCGGTAGGTCGTGCGTTCGAATCGCATCGGGGACGCT
>ONOV01000087.1 GCA_900319505.1 uncultured Erysipelotrichaceae bacterium | reverse complement strand
CTCTGGGCAGAAACTGGGGAAAACCATGCTTTACAGTCTATGTCAGACAGAAGCGTTTTACGCATGAACAGCTTGATGCCAATCCTTACTTCACGATCAGCGTGCCGCTGGAAAAGCTGGAGTCCAAAGCTTTCAAGGTATGCGGTACTTTGTCAGGCAGAGATGTGGATAAGGTGAAAGAAGCCGGTCTGCATACGGTGCCGGCTGAAAAGAGCGGGGTGGATGGCATAAAGGAAGCGCCGCTAACGATTGAATGCCGCATTGTCTATCGTCAGGATCAGACAGAGGATCTCTACAGTCAGGAAAATTATGAAAGATGGTATCAGAATGATCCGGCTGGTGTGCATACAATGTATATCGGTGAAGTGATGGATGCGTATATCATCCAGGATGAGGATAAGCTATGAATACAGGGATGAGTACGGATTTCATCAGTGAAGTGGAATGTGAAAGCTGCGGCAGTATCATGAGGGTGGAATGCCGTACGCTCATTGATACAGCGAAAGATCCGGATGCACTGAATAAAGTGCTGGACGCTTCCTGGTTTACATATGAGTGCTCGGTATGTCATGAAAAGCAGCTGGTTGTGTATCCCTGTCTTTTTCATGACGGGGCAAGGCATACGCTCATTGCCTTTGCGGATCAGAGTGAAAATACACTTTCCTATGACCGGTTCAAAGAAATGCTGGAAGGAAAGAAGATGGACAGTCCCTACAATAAAGCCATCAGCGGATGGCTCGGCCACAGTACGGTCCGGCTGACAGATGATTTCTCTTCGCTGCAGGAGAAGATCCTGCTGTCTGTATTAGGTCTGGATGATCGCTGCATAGAAGCATGCAAGTATATCAATACCATGATACTGGAACAGCAGGGCACTCTGGAACGGGTCAATTCCATTTACTTCAATACTGACGGCAGTGACTATCTGTTTGTGATTGAAGATGAAAAGGGAGAGATGCTGAAATCCCCTCTGCCCAAGCAGATGTATAACGATGTGCTGAAGCAGGTTGTACCTCAGCTGCCCAAGAGCATTATTGTGGATCAGAAGTGGATAAGCGAATGCATGCGTAAGATGGCGAACTGAATTAAAAGAACAGTAAAAAATACAGCTGCTGAACAGTCTTATAAGGACAGTCCAGCAGCTGTACTGCTTATATGGGTGTAAATGTGTTCAACTCTGAAAAAAGTCATCTGTTTCAGCAATGGAGTGAAGAATATTTTCTTCTTTTACACCAGCATCTGCTGCCAGCTGAGCAGATGCTCTCAGTTTGGTGCGGAAGTCATCTGAAAAGGCATTTTCACTAAGATGGGTAAAAGTCTCTTCTCTTTCCTTCAGCTGCTGACAGAAGGCCTCAAAGTCCTGTCGCAGATTTTTATTAACGATACTGCGCTGGGCAGCATATGCGTCCATTAGTTCTTTTTCACGGCTGTATAGGGAAAGTCTGGCATAGCCATAGGCAAACATGGCAATACTTTCCCTCAGTTCACCCAGTTCTTTTTTGTTCGATGTCATGCCTGCCCAGGCAAGATTCTGTTTCATCATAGCTTCCAGGCAGATCCAGAGGCAGTCTTCAACATAAACCGGTTCCGACAGTTTCCCTTTCTGGAATCTGTCGGTTTTCTTTTTGATTTCAGCCGACAGGGAACGGATATCTTTTTCTTTTTCAGGTGGAATTCTACCTTTCATCAGATCGGCAGCTGCTTCAATAGATCTGGCATATAGCGTGAAGATATAGACAGAGTAATTCTCACCATTGTTTTCCAGAGCATGTTTTGAAACAGACTGGGCAATGTTCTTCCATTCTTCCGATGTGAAGGAGGATGGGGCTTGGCCATTGCACATTTTCTTCAGAATTTCCAGCAGGAGTACATTTCCTGCATGCAATGTCTGCTGGTTATCTTGGCTGCTGGAAGAACGGATGATATTTTCTATGATAGAGCGCATGAGTTCAGCTGCTTTCAGAAAGGCGTCAACCGACGAAATGGAGCGCAGCTGTTCGATCAGCGTATTGACTGCATCATTACCCACAGGACACCTCAGGCAATAATTTCATTCAAGCGGGCAGACAGGGCAAGCGTGTTATTTACAAGAGAGCCCAGTTCTGCTTTCTCGCTGAAGGAAAGGGATGAATAGTCACGGCCATACATGGACAGAACACCATGATAGCATTTCTGAAGACTGTTTCGAAGTGAACGTGACTCCTGCAGGATGCGCTCTACTTCTGCATCGGTTTTTCTGACTGTTTCGGTATTTGTTCTGATCTTATTGATTTCATCACTCTTTTCTTTGTTTGTTTTCATTTTATTCTTGCTGTAGATAATAATCGAACCGAGCAGAGAAGCACCGGCAATCGTCCAGCCGATTGGACCGGCAAGCGCAAGCAGCGCATTACCTGCTGCGATTCCGCCGCCTCCGGCTGCCAGTGCACCGCCGCCAAGCCAGGCCAGTGCGGCATTAGATGCGGCAGCACCAGTCAAAGATGAGATAGCCACTCCTGTTGATGCCGTACCAAATGTAGTTGCAACCCACATGGCTGCACTCGGTCCCATGAAAGCTACAGCAGAACCTGCAGCCAGGCCGGCCCCGGCTCCTCCGGCAGCTTTCCTTGCCTCCTGCACTTCCCGTTCAGCAAAATCACAGGCACCGGTGAATTGTTCACGATTGGTTTTGATTTCCGTAAAGTTCTTATCAAATTCCTTTGGACGATTGGCAAGGCTGTTGATGACATCTTCCACATTTGTGATGAGGTCAATTTCACGGCAGCGTTCGGTATACAGCTGCATCCCGTGATCGCTCATCAAAGTGTAGGCATCGTTATAATTTGTTGATGCAGCCGCAAGTTCATGATCCAGTTCATTGATTTTATCATCGACATCTTTTCTGACTTTATCTGCAGAGTTCTTGAGCTCGCCAGCCTTCTTGCCAATGAAGCCGGCGCCTTTGGCAGCCTGCTTTTTCAATTCATCTGTATCAATTGTAATTTTCATCGTCGAGTTCATCTCCTTTTGCGGTATTTTCTTCTTTCATAATAAAACCATCTCTGATTTTATTTCATCATATTTCAGAGATGGTTCTGTATTACTTACTGTTCTTGTTCTTGTCTTTGTCTTTCTCGTTTTCACCGACCCATTCCAGTTCGTACTCACCGGTACTTTCCAGAACGCCGCCATCCGGCAGGTCAATGGTTTCACCGTTTTCATAGTAGTCTTTGACATGACCTACCGCATCTGAGATGTGCAGACCGTCATCCTTGATTGCTCTGACCTTGTAAATACCAGGCTTGAGAGATCTTGGAATTTCATAGACACCAGGAGTGATCGTCAGTTCGTTATCAGAACGGATGTAGATGAGATGCTGCTTCTTTTCTGACATGGCTGCTCTTGCCTTGCGGTAGAAGCGTTCTCTCAGGAAGAACAGATCCGCATGTTCGACGTGATAAGTGAACTGTGCTTTGCGGGTGGTTACCTCGATCTTCTGCTTTTCCCCGGTATTTCTCTTGATGAAGCCG
>ONOV01000164.1 GCA_900319505.1 uncultured Erysipelotrichaceae bacterium | reverse complement strand
AGGATTGTAAGTGGGATCAGGCCGATCCGAATGAAACAGATTTCTGACTTCCCGGAATGCTTCAGGATAACGGCGGATGAATCCTTCGTAATCTGAAGAAACCGTACGCACACTGTAGTCGTCTGTATGATCCGTAAAGGCTTCATACGCAGTTTCCGCGGCGTTTGAGGGGTGAGAAAAAGTCTGTCTGTTCAATAATGAGAGAAATGCACTTTTCATATTAAACTCCTTTCCGTAACGGCGCTTCCGCCACTCATACTGTAGCGATGAAAAAGGTGGAATTCTAGGGGGTTATAGCGGATTTTTTCAGTCAGAACCGGCCTTTGTACAAGTCTGTTTCCAGAGGGCTGACAGGTGTTTTTAACGGCCGGAGGAATGGCGATCATTCATCAGAATTTCCTGGCGGTAGCGCTCTGGCGGCCGGCCGGTACGATGATGAAATGCGTTGATGAAGGAGGCGTCAGAGCTGTAGCCAAGCATAGATGCAATTTCACTGACGGAGGAATCCGAAGTACGCAGGATGACTTTGGCATAGCTGATTTTCATGTTTGAAGCATAGCGGATGGGTGATACGCCTGTTTCCTTCTGGAAAAGATGGGAGAAGTAATAGGGACTGAGTCCGGCCTGGTCTGCCAGCTGTTTCAGAGTGGTATTTTCACGGATATGTGCGCGCAGGTAGGCAATGGTATCCGCAACAGGCTGACTGTAGTGGCGGGTCTGATCCTGACTGCCGTCATCCTTTTCCAGTAACGTAAGAATATGATAGAGCGAAGCAGAAAGAGAAAGATCGCTGACGGTATCCTGATAGATCAGACGGCTGAAAACTTCATGCATGGTCCGGCTGATTTCTTCCTGCTTTGAGGAAGTGAATACACAGCTGCCGTTTTCCAGAGTGAGATGATCCGTTAATTGAGATGCCTGTCTGCCGTCAAAATGAAAGAACAGAAATTCACAATTGCTCTGACACCAGTAGTGATGCGGTTTCATACAGTTTAGCAGAACAGCCTGCCCCTTCTCTGCCTGATACTTTCTGCCTTCATACTGTACATGCAGGGCACCGGATGTGATATAGAGAAACAGAGACGGTCTTCCGCCTTCCGGGTGATTGACATCATACAGCTCATTCACAACAAAAGACCCGCAGTTATACATGTAGTAATAGTACTGGCGGATGGAGGCAGAAGGACGGAAGAAACTGATATAGGAATCCTTCAATACCCCTTTTTCATTCCATGCCACAAGCATAGATAACCCCTCCTTTGCAAAAAGCAATTTCAATAAATATCTTAGCAGTTTCAGATAATGTAAATCCATTGAACAAAGCTATTCTTAAATTGCAGAAAGACAAGATTGAAAAGTCTACAGGAGGAACATTGTATGAATAAGGATGAGAAGAAAGCATTTCTGGATGGATTAAGAAAGAGTCTGATTGTATCATGTCAGATTCAGCCGACGGATCCGGTATATTCCATGGATTTTGTGCTGAAGATGGCCCAGGCGGCGGCCTGGGGCGGCGCCAAAGGCATCCGGGCCAATTCACCGGATCAGATCAAGCTGATCAAAGATAATGTGGATCTGCCATTGATCGGCCTGTATAAGATCTTTTCCAAGACAAGCGATGTGTTTATTACCCCTACCCTGGATGCGGCTGAACAGGTATGGCATGCCGGGGCAGAGATCATCGCCCTGGACTGCACGGATCAATTGACGGAAGCAGGTGAGCCGGCATGGAAGCTGCTGCCGGTGGTACAGAGAGAAATACCGGATGCTTTGATCTTTGCGGATGTGTCTAATTATGCGGAAGCGAAGCGTGCGGTGGAACTGGGCGCGGATCTTGTCGGTCCTACCCTGTATGGCTATACGGCTGAGACAAAGCAGATTGAATCACCTGATCTCAGAAGCTTTGCGGCCATGTGCCGTGACTTTGGCGATCGTGCCTTCATGGTCATGGAAGGTCATATCTATACACCGGAAGATGCTGTCAAGGCTTTATATCTTGGCGCTGATGCGGTGGTTGTCGGCTCGGCGATTACCCGTCCCCATCTGACGACAAAGCGCTTTGTCGATCTGATCGGCGGTCTGCAGGACAACTGGCGTACGGCGGAAAGAGAAAGCATCAACCATCTGCCGAAACATTAACGAAAGGAGCTGGTATTATGGTGAAATTCGATGTAGAAGGCAGTCAGAATGTCAATGTTTCCAAGGTTATTCCCTGTGCCAAAAGCGACATGGAACAGCTTGAAATCATGGAACGCTATACAGAGACCCATCAGAAATACAGCAGCTCTTCCCGGGCAAGACGAGAAATCGAATGCCAGAAGGTATTGTTCCCTGCCCTTTTCAGACCAATCGAAGATCAGGATCTGACGGCGGGAAGACTGGACTTTCTTCCCATCGGATTCGGTTCGGTTACTTCGGTCGGCGGGGTTGGACATTACTGCCGGTTTGATCAGCTTCATGCCTTCCAGAAGAAAATGGATGAGGAATATGCAGGCATGTATCATGAGCGGATTCAGAAGCTGTATGACTATTGGCTTGAACATGATGTCAAAACCATCTACTGCCGGGAAAATCTGACGGAAAATACCGTCGGCCGCTTCATCGATCCAACCTATCCGGTACTGGCAACAGCCCGTTTATCAGGCATGATGCTGGACTATCCAAAGCTTCTGGATCTTGGCATTGATGGATTGAAGAAGCTGATCGAAGCGAAAAAACAGAAACATCCGGAAAGTCTGGATTTTTATGAGGCATGTCTGGATGGAATGGATCTGGTATCCAGCTGCTGCCTGTATCTTGCGGCGATGGCAGAAAAACAGGAAGAAAAGAAAGATGCACTGAGACAGAAACAGCTGCAGCGGATGGCGGCAGATCTGAGAATTGTTTCTCATGAAAAACCGGAAACCTTCCCACAGGCTCTGCAGTTATTATGGGTGTATGCATTACTCGCCGGGGTGATCAACTATGGCCGGCTGGATGATTTCCTGGGACCGTATATGGTCAGGGACATGCAGGAAGGACGTTTAAGTGAAAGAAAAGCCCATGACTATGTCAAGAGCCTCTGGACCATGATTGAAAACAGAAGAACAACGGTCAACGGCAGAGTGATTGTCGGCGGTAAGGGCAGAAAACATCCAAAGGAAGCAGATGTATTCATGCATATGGCGCTGCAGGTATGCCGGGAATGCCGGTATGTGGAACCGCAGTTTACCCTGCGGCTGGATCACAATACAGATGAAAGAACATGGAAGGAAGCTCTGGACGCATTGGGAGACGGGGCGACTTACCCTACCTTATATAACGATGATGTCAATGTGCCTGCCGTGGCCTATGGCATGCGGGTGGACCGGAAGACAGCTGAAAGATATGTTCCCTTTGGCTGTACGGAATTTGTACTCTGGGGACAGAGCACCGGTACACCCAATACCCTGATCAACCTGCTGAAGATCCTTACCATCTATATGAATGAAGGCGTAGATCCGATGGATGGAAAATATAAGCTTGGACCGCTGAAGCCGCGCCGGCTTTCGGAAATACACAGCTTTGAAGCATTCTATGCCGGCTACAGGGAAGTGCTGAACTATTATATGGATCTCTGCATTGACAGACAGTTGAAGTCCTATGAAGTCATGAACCGGGAATGTTCATTCCTGCTGAACAGCATATTGATGGATGACTGTCTGGAAAGAGGAAAGGCACTGCTGGATGGCGGGGTCAGATATCTTGGCGGTACGTGTGAAACCTATGGCAATATCAATGCGTCTGATTCCCTGTATGCCATTAAACATCTTGTCTTTGAAGAACATAAGTATACGCTGGATGAGATTGAAGAAGCTGTTCTGCATAACTTCAAAGGCTATGAACAGATCAGACATGACTGTCTTTTATGTGACAAGTATGGCAATGATCTGGATACGGCCGACAGTATGGCCAATGATCTGTATGAATTTGTGGCCAAAGGGATACGGCAGAGAGGCATTGATGCCGGGATGCAGTATTTTGAGATTGTCATATCCAATAACTCTCTCAATACAGAATGGGGACAGAAGACCGCTGCCTCTCCGGACGGCCGCCTGTCCGGCATGTATATGAACCCGGCCAACAATCCCCAGGGCGGTGCAGATCATGGTGCCCCTACCCAGCTGCTCAACTCCCTTTCCCGCTTTGATGCCAGATATCATGCTGGTTCGGTGCAGAATATCAAATTTTCCAAGCCGATGTTCAATGGAAACAAGCAGCTGATTGAACAGCTGTTCAAGGTATACTTTGCCAAAGGCGGCTGTCATCTGATGGTAACGGTAGTGGATAAAGGCGCGCTGGAAGATGCCATGGTACATCCGGAAAAATATCCGGATCTGATTGTACGGGTTGCCGGCTACAGCGCGGTCTTTGTCAATCTGGACCGCAGTGTGCAGGAAGAACTGCTCAGCCGTACATTGTACGATGAGGAAAGATGCGGTGTATGAGTCTGCCGGTCTTCAATATTGAACGGTTTGCCATTCATGATGGACCGGGTATCCGTACCTGT
>ONOV01000021.1 GCA_900319505.1 uncultured Erysipelotrichaceae bacterium | reverse complement strand
TACCGGGATCCTTCCTTCCATCCAGCAGCTGCCCTCTGACCTGCTCCAGATAAATTCGCAGCAGCTGGACACAGCGGGGATAGATGGGAACCTGTCTTTCCTTGCTTTCCTTACCGATGACCGACAGACAGGCATCATTCAGATTCAGATGATCCATTCTGAGCCCGGCACATTCCGATACACGCAGACCGCATGCATATATGGTTTCCAGCATACAGCGGTTCCTCAGTTCAACCGGATCGCTCAGATCAAAGCTGTTGAGCAGCCGTTCCATCTGATCAAACGTCAGATACTCCGGCAGCTTCCTTCTGACAGTCTTTGTGTGGAAGCCTTTCAGTGGATTTGTCCTGACGCCCTGGGTCTGGTTGAGATAGCGGTAGAAGGAACGCATGGCTGACAGGTGGCGGGCAATGGACGCATCCGACAGCGGTTTTCCTGTACCGGTGCCCCGGCGCAGCTCAGTGATGTAATCATTGATATCCTTACGGGTGACCGCATCAAAAGATGGGATGCTGTTCTCTTCAAGATAGGCAAGAAACCGGCTCAGATCATGGTGATAGCTTTCTCTTGTATCGACGCTGCCAGTATGGGCCAGAGATACCTGGTCCAGAAATCCTTCCAGCGTATCCTCAAAGCTCATGTGTTTCTTTCAATTGCCGGATGATGGCAAGAGACTGCGGGGCATAGGCAGCCTTACGCTCATGCTTTTTCACCGGTGTATTGAGATGGACAATGCCGAAGTTTGCATTCATCGGTTCAAAATGGGCCGGATCCGCATGGGTTACATAATAAGCCATGGAGCCGATCACCGTACCTGAACCAGGCTGACAGATCTCTTCTTTCTTCAGCACATGGGCCAGGTTGATCCCTGCCAGCATGCCTGAAGCAGCACTTTCCACATAGCCTTCCACTCCGGTCATCTGTCCGGCAAAGAACAGATCATCACGGTCTTTGAACTGATAGCCCTCTTTCAGGGAAACCGGTGAATTGATGTAGGTGTTTCTGTGCATGACGCCATAGCGTACAATCTCACAATGTTCAAGCCCCGGAATCATCTGCAGGATACGCTTCTGTTCACCCCAGAGAAGATGGGTCTGAAAGCCCACTATGTTGTAAAGGGAAGCAGCCGCATTATCCTGTCTCAGCTGTACCACCGCATAAGGGCGCTTTCCTTCATGTTCCAGGCCTACCGGCTTCATCGGTCCATACAGAAGCGTCTGTCTGCCCCGCTTTGCCATGACTTCAAAAGGCATACAGCCTTCAAAGTAGACTTCCTGCTCAAAGTCATGCACAGGAGCGGTCCTGGCTGTGATCAATGCTTCATAAAACGCATTGAACTCATCCTCATTCATCGGGCAGTTGATATAATCCCCGCCTTCACTTCCCTTGTCATATCTGCTCTTGCGGTAAGCCCTGGTAAAGTCAATGGATTCACCTGTGACAATCGGTGCCGCCGCATCAAAGAAATAGCAGTACTTGTTGTCAATCAGCTTTCCGATTGCCTGTACCATAGCGTCACTGGAAAGCGGCCCGGTCGCAATCACACAGGGACCGGCCGGTATTTCCGTCACTTCTTCATGGACAATCGTGATATTGGGATGGTTTTTCATCGCCTCTGTCACAGCTTCTGCAAAGCCATGGCGATCCACGGCCAGAGAAGAGCCGGCCGGCACCCGGTTGGCATCTGCTGCCCGCATGATGACAGAGCCGATCGTCCGCATTTCTTCCTTTAATAATCCAACCGCATTGGTCAAAGCATCTGAGCGCAGTGAATTGGAACACACCAGTTCCGCAAACTCATCCTTGAAATGATGGGCAGCGGACTGCTTTTGCGGCTTCATCTCATACAGCGTGACATGAATGCCTCTTTCCGCCAGCTGATACGCTGCTTCACAGCCGGCAAGTCCGGCTCCGATAACGCTGGCTTCTATCATTCTGCGTCCTCCTTCTTCACCGTACGTGATTTGCGTGCGGCTGTTGTTTTCTTTGCGGCCGTCTTCTTTGCCGTGGTCTTCTTTGCGGCTGTCTTTTTCACCGCAGTCTTCTTTTCTGTTTTCTTCGCTGCCTGACGGTCAGCCTTGGCATAGATGCGCTGTCCTTCCAGATTTTCCATGTAATGGCACTTGGGGTAGTTGGCACATCCAATGAAATAGGAACCATAACGGTTCTTACGTTTGACTAACTCGCCACCGCAGTCCGGACACTGCCTTCCGATCGGCTCAGGCTTTTCCTTATCTGCATTGATGGCGCGCTTATAGGAACACTTGGGGAAATTCTCACAGGAGATGAACTTGCCATAGCGGCTGGTCCGGTATACCAGCTCTCCGCCGCATACCGGACACTTCTCACCGACCTTCTCCGGCTGGATCTTCTCCATGCCTTCATAGGCTTTCTGTAAGAGCGGATTGAATTTATTCCAGAATGCCTGCAGGGTTTCTTCTTCCTGTGACCTGCCTTCGGCAATCTCATCCAGCTCGCTTTCCATCTGGGCGGTATATTTGACATTGATAATGCCTGAGAAGAATTCATCCAGTTTCTCACAGGTCAGAACACCCTGGTCGGTCGGCCTGAATACTCTTGTTCTGGTCTTTTCCGATGCCCTCTCCAGCGTGACATACCCTCTTGCCTGGATGGTATCGATGATCATGGCATAGGTAGAAGGACGGCCGATGCCCTCTTCTTCCATGGCTTTGATGAGCTTGGCTTCGGTGTATCGTGCCGGCGGTTCGGTGAAGTGCTGGTTGGATTTGAGATCCTTCGGCAGCATTTCTTCGCCTTCACTTAAAGCAGGCAGAATTTCATCTTCCTTTCGGGTATCATAGGCGCCATAAACCTTCAGAAAACCGTCAAACTTCAGGCGGGAGCCGCTGGCTGTAAAGTCACAGCCATCCCGGCTGAGCGTCAATGCCATCGTATCAAACTCAGCCTTTGCCATTAAGGAAGCCATGGCCCGACTGTAGATCATCTTATAGAGCTTATACTGTTCCTGACTCAGATAGGGCTTGAGCTTTTCCGGCGTATTGGCAACGCTGGTAGGACGGATAGCTTCATGTGCGTCCTGGGCATTGGCATCATTTTTGGCATGGTAATAGCCGAGATACTGCTTACCGTATTCCTGTTCAATCACCCCGCGGGCAGCCTGGATATAGACATTGGAAAGTCTTGTACTGTCGGTACGCATGTAGGTGATCAGACCTTCCTGACCATTGCCGACATCAATGCCTTCATACAGGCGCTGGGCAATGGACATGGTCCGCTTGGCCGCAAAGCCGAGCTTCTGTGAAGCTTCCTGCTGGAGCGTGGAAGTGATGAAAGGCAGCGGCTGGCTGCGGCTTCTGGTACCGGCCTTGATCGCCGTCACATTGAACAGACCGTTGCAGCGGTTATAGACCGCCTCCGCTTCCTGCTGGGAGTGGATTTCCGCTTTCTTTCCATCCACCCTTGCCAAAGATGCCTTGAAGTCCTTTCCGTCTTTGGTAAATACGGCATCAATGGTCCAGTATTCCTGCGGTTTGAAAGCCTGGATTTCACGTTCTCTTTCCACGATGAGCTTGAGAGCAACCGACTGTACACGGCCGGCTGATTTTGATTTGATCTTGGTCTTGAGCAGCTTGGAAAGCTTGAAGCCGATGATGCGGTCAAGAATGCGGCGGGTCTCCTGGGAATGGACCAGGTTCATATCAATGGCACGGGGCTGCTGGAATGCATCCCTGACGGCATTCTTTGTGATTTCATGGAAAGTGACGCGGTCTTCAGCATCTTCGGGCAGATCAAGCACCTGGGACAGATGCCAGCTGATGGCCTCTCCCTCACGATCGGGGTCGGTTGCCAGATAAACATAATCTGCTTTTTTCGCTTCTTTTCTGAGATCAGCCACAATATCTGTCTTATCCTTGGAAATCTCATACGTAGGCCTGAAATGATCTTCAATATCAACACCGAGGCCTTCTTTGCCTTTGATGGCAAGGTCGCGGATATGTCCTTTACTGGATACAACGGTATAGTCAGGTCCCAGGTATTTTCCGATTGTCTTGGACTTTGCCGGTGACTCAACAATGACTAAATTCTTCATGCCGTCCTCCCTTTCTTTTCTTCTTACAAATGAACAAGGCTTACCATACACTAAAAAAATGGCAAATTCAATAAACATCCCTCACAGCAGATCCTTCACGCGCTCTGTGTCATACAGCATATCCGCCCCTTCCTGGATCAGAAGATTACAGCCGGAACCCTCCTTTGAGCCAAAGGGATACGGTACACAGTAGATGTCCCTGCCAAGCTTCAGCGCCTCTGCCACCGTATGCATGGTGCCGCTTTTCACTTTGGCCTGGGTTACAATCAATGCTTCTCCAAGAGCAGCCAGAATCCGGTTGCGCCAGGGAAAATGGCAGCGGGCAATCGGCGTATGTACAGGATATTCCGACAATATGAGATCCGTCTTTTCCATCTGCTGATAGAGATCTCTGTTTTCTTTCGGATACACCGTATCCAGTCCATGTCCGCACACCCCGATCGTATGGCCGCCATGCGCCAGGGCGGTGCGGTGGCTGATGCCGTCCGCCCCTCTGGCCATTCCTGAAACAATAACGTACTTTTCCGCCAGAACAGCAGTGATCTCTTCTGTGATACATGCCCCTTCAAGAGTCAGCTCACGGCTGCCCACAATCGTGATCATCCTTTTCTTTAATAAAGCCGGATTACCGCGGCAGAACAGTACATAAGGCGGACATTCAAGCTCTTTCAAACAGGCAGGATACAATGCATCAAGACACGTGATATACGGTTCTTCTACCGGGATGATTTCAATTTTCCTCTGTGTGATCAGATGTGTGTGAATACGGTTCCAGTTTCCCTGATACAGGCAGGCAAGCGATGCAAGTTCTTCCGGTTTCATCCTGATTACCTCCTGCATACATATACAACGAAAAAACCGGATCTCCCCTAAAAAAGATCCAGTTTCAGCTGAACGTGGGATACCGGCGCAAAGGAACGGCGGTGAATCGGTGTAATGCCAAGCTCATCAATGGCCGCCAGATGTTCTTTTGTACCATAGCCCTTATTGCGGGCAAAACCATAGCCCGGATACATCTCATCATAGGCTTTCATGATGTGATCCCGGGTTACCTTTGCCAGGATCGAAGCGGCCGCAATGGAAATGCTTTTCTGATCACCTTTGATGATATCCGTGACCTGTTTTTCTGATTCCGGCAGTTTCATGGCATCTGTCAGAATCAGATCAGCCGGAGCATTGTCACTCAGACGCGTCATGGCAGTCTGATCCGCCCGATAGATATTGCAGAAATCAATATCCTCACGGGATACTTCCATGATCTCAAACCACAGTGCATCTTTCATAATAACGCTGTACAGCGCTTCTCTTTTCTTTTCACTCAAGGCCTTGGAGTCATAGATGTCTTCATTGACATAGCCGATCGGAAACACCACAGCCGCTACAGATAAAGGTCCGGCCAGCGGTCCCCGGCCTGCTTCATCCAGTCCGCAGATATATTTTCCCTGTGCCCACGCTTCTTTTTCAAACGTATTCTCACAGACTTTTCTGACTTTCTTCATCGCATCTCTCCAGTGTGAAGCGGCCGAGCTTTGCCTTTCTGAACTCATGCAGAAAAAGAGAGGCAGCCCGTTTTGTATCAGGTTTATCTTCTTCCAGAAGAAGATGTCTTTTCGCTGCAATTGCCTTGAGCATCCCGTTGGGATTGACCGCTCCGCTTTCATATTCCGCTTCAAGCACCCCGGGATACAGATCCTGAATGGCATGGATCGTATCCATGGCAATACTCTTCAGATCAAGAATATTTTCATTGATGGCACCGCATGCCGCCAGCAGGCTTCCGGTCTTCTCATCTTCAAACTTCGGCCAGAGCACCCCAGGCGTATCCAGAAGATCAAGTGAATTACCCGCATGAATCCAGGTCAGCGACCGGGTTACACCAGGCGTATCGGCAGCCTTGACAATGTTATGGCCGGCTATTTTATTGATAAGCGTTGATTTGCCGGCATTCGGCACCCCGACAATCATGGCTCTTGCGGCCCGGGGACGGATGCCTTTGGCACGCTTTTTCTCATTCAGCGGCTTCATCAGAACCTGACAGTTCTGAATCACCCTGCGGCCGGCATTGTTATCATGCTGGATGTCCAGGGCAATTGCCCTGTTTCCATCTGAAGACAGGGTATGAAGCCACTGATCCGTTTCTTCCGGATCCGCCAGATCACACTTGCCAAGCACAATCAGCCTTGGTTTGTCTGATGCCATTTCATTGAGCAATGGATTGCGGGAAGCACGGGGAATACGGGCATCTCTGACTTCGATGATGAGATCGACTGCCCTGAGTCTTTCATTCATCTGTCTTCTTGCCTTCTCCATGTGTCCGGGATACCACTGTACTTTTACCATGAACGCACGCCTGCCTTATTGAACGGATAAATCACCACAACACCCTTGGCAATGATATCGTCCTTCTTGAAAGGGCCATAATAGCGTGAATCGCTGGAGTGCGGCCGGTTATCACCCAGGCAGAAGTATTCATCATCGCCCAGGGTAATCGGATCCACATCACTCATGAAGGTACCATCTTCATATGTATTCACATAGTCCTGGTTCAGAAATGGCTCATCCATGGCCTTGCCATTGATATACAGCTGGCCGTCCTTATAGCTGACTGTCTCGCCCGGCAGACCGATGACACGCTTGACAATATATTCATTCTTCTCTTCAAGATGCACAATCACAATATCAAACCGGTCAATCGACCCCAGCTTTGTCCCGATCACATCGGAAATTCCATACTCCTTATCCTGCAGGGTCGGATACATACTGGAACCGATGACTTCCACCGGTCTTATAATACAGTGGAAGACAACAAATACAACTGCCATCGCAATGACAATATCACGCAGAAAAAGCAGCAGCTCTTTCCCGATCGAGGTCTTTTCCTCTGTTTTCTTTTCAGCTTCTT
>ONOV01000049.1 GCA_900319505.1 uncultured Erysipelotrichaceae bacterium | reverse complement strand
GGCGGAACTGTCGCATCTGACCTTCGTGCTGTTTCCTACATTGGTCTGCCGCTGGCTTATGTCGGTGCTAAATCTGCCGGCATGGACTTCGCTGGTGAAGAAGCACAGAAGCTTTCTTCCACCATTTCCGCTATGACCGGTGTCATCGGTATCTCTCTGTTCTATGGAACAGCTATGATGAACCTGATCTGGCAGCACATCGGCTGGGCTGAACTGAAGAAGGGCAACATCGACTGCCTGGGCAAGGTAGATACAATCTATCCGCTGATCTCTCACTTCGTTCTTTCCTTCCTGCCGGTTACCTTACTGTGCTACTTCGGTTCCGGTGCTGTTGAGGATATCTTCGCTAAGCTGAATACAGATGTATGGTATGTCAAGGCTATGCTGACAGTAGGTGCTGTTCTGCCGGCTGTTGGTATCGCTATCCTGCTGAAGTCTGTTGTCAACCAGCCTACTGATCTGATCTACTTCCTGATGGGATTCACATTAGGCAGATCCATGGGTCTGACGCTGATCGCTGCGACAACTGTTGGTGCCGTATTCGCTCTGCTCAAGTACAACATGGCTATGATGAAGATCGAAAGTAAAGAAGCGGCTGCCAAGGCAGGAGCCGGCGGCGCCGTAGATGACGATGATGAGGAGGATATCTGAAATGTCTGAAGCTGCAACAATGAAGAAAGTTTCACCTGATGCTCTGAAGCATTCCTTCTGGCGCTGGTGGTATGGTAATCTGACATGTTTCTCCCAGGAGCACATGCAGACATTCGGCTATATGTGGTCCATGCTTGCCATTATCAAGGACCTGTATGGCACAAAGGAAGAGCAGTGCAAGGCTCTTGAAGCTTACTATCCGTTCTTCAACACCGAGCCGCAGATCGGATCGATCGTTGTCGGTATTACAGCCGGTCTTGAAGAAGCACGTGCAAACGGTGCTGAAGGCATCGATGATGAAATGATCAATGGTATCAGAGCTGGTCTGATGGGACCTCTTGCCGGTATCGGTGACTCTCTGATCGTTGGTACTTACATTCCGATTCTGCTTGGTATCGCTTTAGGTTTCGCTGAAGGCGGTTCTGCGATCGGCCCGATCTTCTATATCCTGGTATGGAACGCTACATCCATCTGGTTCCAGCACTGGATCTATTACAAGGGATATTCCTTAGGCGGATCTGCTGTTGAAGTATTAGTCGGTGACAGAGCTACGGCATTCCGTGAATCCGTTATCACCATGGGTCAGGTTATCGTCGGTGCCATGGCTGCTAACTGGGTCAATGTAAGTTCACCTGTACAGATCGCAACTGACTCTGAAGGCAAAGCTGTCATGTTAATCGATAAGCTGGATGGTGCATATCCTGGCTTACTGACATGCTTCTTTGTCTTACTGGCCTGGTGGCTGATGGCTAAGAAGAACATGAGTGCTATTAAGGTTCTTCTGCTGTTTGTTGTCATCGCGTTCGTTGGATCTGTTATCCATCTTCTTGGCTGATTCAAATCACATAGATGATGTATCATGGATAGGCAGAGATTTCTGCCTGTCCATGTTTTATTATTGAGGTGTTTGTATGAGCAATAAGATGTCAAGAAAAGAAAGAGATGAACTGGCGGCGGCCATTGAAAGTGAAAACCATCTGTTAGGCAACCTGACCCGTATGGCAAGAAACAGCTTTGTTACCTTTGCCATATGTCTGGTCATAGACATATGGGGCTTTACAGGGATGAAGGATGCTCTGTTTCCCAATATCAATCATACGGTAAGAACGGTTATTTCCTGGATTGCCCTGGTGATCGGGGTGATCTGTCTTGTGATTGCCATTCTGTCATTAATCGCAAGACACAACGGCAAGAAAAGTGTTCTCTATAAGATCAATAAGTATCAGGGAAGAGACCCTTTTGATAAGCGTAAGAAGTAAGGTATAATCGTATTCACAGGGGATAGTCAGTTATGAAAGATACCATTATTGAAATTGCCATTGCCGGTATTGTATTTGCCTACTTCGGCTATGGGACAGTGAAAACCATCAGAGAATACAGAAAGTACAAGGAAGATGCAGAGCAGTACAAAGAAAACCATAAGGATGCTGAACTGTACAGAAGACCGGCAGCCTTTACGGTATTTATTGGCTGTGTCTGTGTGCTGTGTGTGGTCCTGGCCATCTTTGCCGGCTATATGACAGATAAGCAGGTCAGCTATTACCGAATTGCCTATATCGGTATTGCCATTCTGTTTGCCGGACTGATCTTTGAGTCCATTATGAAAAGACAGGTATACTTTACGGAAGATGGTTTCTTCCTGGATGATATGAGTTTCCGCTACAGGATGATTGAAGACTTCAAGATCAGAAAGGGAATGGTCAAGAATGTCAAGATTCACTTTGCGGATGGCAGGGAAATGGAAGTGCCCAGGAAAGTAGGCTATGAGATCCAGAACCGGTATGATGCCTGGAAGGAAAACAAGAAGAAATAAGTATGTCTGATAAAGAAGATAAGAAGACGGAAAGAAAAGAGAAGGCCAAGGCTTTCTGGCAGGAATACAGGCAGGCGGTAAGCGATGCGAAAAAGGAGCAGGATAAGCTCTATGAAAAGGACCGCATCAAAAGTACGGATGAAAGAGCCGCAGAAGCCAGAACAAAGGAAAAGAAGAAGAGTCCGCAGGCTACCGCGGCCAGAATTGTCATGGATGGCTTTGAGAAGAAAGGTGCCCTCAGAGCATCGAAAGCCATTGATGTCAGTGCTTTGAAGGATCTGCCTTTGGCGACGCCTACCATCAGCTATACCATCGCAAATCTGGTAAAGCAGGGTGTCATTATCCAGACGGAAGACAATAAGTACTATTATTCCAAAGAAGGCTATCAGAAGCTGGAAAAGAGCTTTCTGAGGGGCTATACGCTGATCTTTGTCATACCGATTGCGGCCGCAATTGCCCTGTGGCTGATCTTGAAATTCATGTAAGGAGACAGATGTCTCCTTTTATTGACGAAATACCATTTCGTCAGTAACATAAACACGGGAAAAGAGGAAACACGTCAATGGTAAACGATACGGTAATATTTGCTTTGACTTCCAGTGTGGATCTGGCAAAGAAGGTATGTAAGGATCTTGATGTACCTTTAGGCAAGATCAGGGTGGAACACTTTGCGGATGGGGAAATCCTGGTTACACCGCAGGAATCAGTCAGAGGCAGATCTGTTTTCATTGTACAGAGCACATGCAATCCGGTGACGGAAAGATTAATGGAAGTACTTGTCTGCATTGATGCATGCAAGCGGGCAAGTGCAAGAGAAATCAATGTCATCATGCCTTACTATGGCTATGCAAGACAGGATCGAACCACTAAGCCCAGACAGCCGATTACAGCAAAGCTTGTGGCAGATCTGATCCAGAAGGCAGGAGCACACAGGGTTGTTGTCTTTGATCTGCATGCCGCACAGATTCAGGGCTTCTTCAACATACCGATTGATGATATTACCGCCGTACCGATGATCGGCCAGTATTTCCATCAGAAGTTCAGAGGAAGAGACGATCTTGTGGTTGTATCACCGGACCATGGCGGTGTGACCAGGGCCAGAAGATTAGCCGATATCCTGGATGCTTCCATTGCCATTATTGATAAGAGAAGACCTAAGCCCAACATGGTAGAAGCACAGAATGTCATCGGCAATGTGGATGGAAAGACATGCATTGTCATTGATGATATCTGTGATACGGCAGGTTCACTTACCGCAGGCTGTGAAATCCTGAAGAAACATGGTGCATCTGAGATCTACTGTGCCATCACGCATGGTGTCTTCTCAAGAGATGCCGTAACAAAGATCCAGAACTCTCC
>ONOV01000231.1 GCA_900319505.1 uncultured Erysipelotrichaceae bacterium | reverse complement strand
TAATTGGAAAGAATAAAATGATGCAGAAGGGCAGAAATAGATTAATGAAATGCCATAAACAATATCATAAGACTGCACCATTTAATAAGACCAATCTCCATTTTTGTATCGCATAGGGCTATCGCTCAACATATACGCCTCCTGTAACATAAGGTTAGATATGCTTGGTCAATAATGAACTGAATTACAATTATTAAATAATTGTAATCAACATAATTGTCAATATTAATATGTAAACTATAAATGTAGCAAAATATTGTAATTATAAAAAAAGGCGTCGGATCGCTCCGATGCCCATAAATACTGGACTTTATTGACTTTTTCGCCTTTTTTGGAAAGTTCAATCAAAGAAAGATGTTAACTTTTGATTGTCATGTTAACGATTGGATTGTAACTTTCCAGATTGCACGCAGCTGATCAGAGATGCAGGACTCTGTCCTTGATTTCGGCAGTTCTTCCCTGATTCCAGAACTGAGTGCCGATGTAGCCGCAGGTACGTCTTGCGACATTCATCTTGGACTGATCGGTATTGCCGCAGTTAGGGCACTTCCAGATCAGCTTATGGTTTTCGTCTTCGACAATCTGAATTTCACCGTCATAACCGCATACCTGGCAGTAATCAGACTTTGTGTTGAGCTCTGCATACATGATTGTGTTGTAGATGTGTTTCATCAGAGCAAGAACAGCCTGAATGTTGTTCTGCATGTTAGGTACTTCCACATAGGAGATGGCTCCGCCAGGGGAAAGCTGCTGGAACCGTGCTTCCTTTGTCAGCTTATCAAAGGCGTTGATTTCTTCTTTGACATGAATGTGGTAGGAGTTGGTGATGTAGTTGTTGTCGGTGACGCCGGGAATGATGCCGAAGCGCTTCTGCAGGCACTTGGCAAACTTGTATGTGGTGGATTCCATCGGTGTGCCATAGACGGAGAAGTCAATATTTGTTTCCTTCTTCCACTTCTGGCAGGCATCATTCAGATGCTGCATGACCTTCAGGCCGAATTCTTCTCCTTCAGGTGTTGTATGAGATTTGCCGGTCATATATCTGACGCATTCATAGAGACCGCCATAGCCCAGGGAAATAGTGGAATAGCCGTCAAATAAGAGCTTATCGATGGTTTCACCTTTCCTGAGTCTGGCAATGGCGCCATACTGCCAGAGAATCGGGGCAACATCACTTGGTGTACCCATGAGTCTGTTATGACGGATCATCAGTGCTCTGTAGCAGAGATCCAGTCTTTCATCAAAGATCTTCCAGAACTCATCCATGTCCCCTTTGGAAGAGCAGGCGACATCAACCAGATTGATCGTAACAACACCCTGGTTGAAACGGCCGTAATACTTGTGCTTGCCTTCTTCATAGGAACCGGCATTGGCCATATTGCCCTTGCCTGCATCTGTGAAACGATCCGGGGTCAGGAAGGAACGGCAACCCATGCATGGATAGACATCTCCCTTGAGCTGACGCATGATCTTGGCGGAAATATAATCCGGCACCATACGCTTGGCAGTGCATTCTGCCGCAAGCTTTGTGAGGTAGTAGTACTTGGAATTTTCATGGATGTTGTCTTCATCCAAGACATAGATCAGCTTCGGGAAAGCAGGGGTGATATAGACGCCTTTTTCATTCTTGACGCCGAGCATTCTCTGCTTGAGCATCTCTTCAATGATGAGGGCGAGATCTTCTCTTTCCTGGCCGGCCGGTACTTCATCCAGATACATGAATACCGTAACGAAAGGTGCCTGTCCGTTTGTTGTCATCAGAGTAATGATCTGATACTGGATGGTCTGTACACCGTCCTTGATTTCCTTATGCAGTCTTTCTTCAGCTACGGCATAGATCTTCTCTTCACTTGCCTCAATACCGGCTTCTTCAAATTCTTCTCTGACTGCCTTTCTGTGCTTCTGGCGGGAAACCTCGACAAAAGGAGCGAGGTGGGCCAGGGTAATGGTCTGGCCGCCGTATTGGTTGGAGGCAACCTGGGCAATGATCTGGGTAGCGATATTGCAGGCGGTTGCGAAGCTGTGCGGCTTTTCGATCAGTGTATCGGTGATGACCGTACCGTTCTGCAGCATATCTTCCAGATTAACGAGGCAGCAGTTATACATCGGCTGGGCGAAGTAGTCCGCATCATGGAAGTGGATGATGCCCTGTTCGTGTGCTTCCAGAATATCCTTAGGCAACAGGAAACGGCGGGTGATATCCTTGGAAACCTCACCGGCCATGTAGTCACGCTGGGTGGAGTTGACTGTAGGATTCTTATTGGAATTTTCCTGCTTTACCTCTTCATTATTGCGGTCAATCAGGGAAAGAATCTTTTCATCCGTGGAGTTGGCCTTTCTGACCAGGGCTCTTTCATAACGGTAGGTGATGTAGTTTTTGGCAACAGCATAAGCACCTTCCTGCATGATGGACTTTTCCACCATGTCCTGGATTTCCTCAACTCCGATTGCTCTATTCAAAAGGGCGATCTGATCAAGAACACGGGAAACAGTCTCTTTCAGGCTGTCCTCACTCATTCTCTGCTCAGGTTCAGTTGCCTGATTTGCCTTGCGGACGGCATTTTCAATTTTAGAAGCATTAAAAATGACTTCTTCACCGCTTCTTTTAATGACGTTCATCGTACTTCTCCTCCAAGATATCAGAATAGTTGCAGACGCAACTAATTGTTTCGACAGCTTTGATTATAAGACCCTTTGGCGGAAATACAAGCGGAAAGACTTTGAAAAAACACGTCAGAAAATGTCAGAAATCCATCATGGCCTTTACCCATCGGAAGAAAAGAAGCTTTGTGAAAAAATGATTATTCAGATGAAAGATCGGCGCGCATCTGATAGACTAAATAGGCATGAAAAGATACGAAAGCGAGGAATAACAGAAATGGCTTTTGACTCATTAAGCGAACGGATGAATAAAGCCATGCGCAATGTCGTCGGCAAGGGCAGGCTGACCGACAAGAACATGGAAGATATGCTCAAGGAAGTGCGTATTGCACTGCTTGAGGCGGATGTAAACTACCGGATTGTCAAGGACTTCCTGGAAGAGGTCAGAGAAAAGGCAAGAGGCGAAGATGTCATCAACTCCGTTGAGCCGGGGCAGATGCTGGTCAAGATCGTTCATGATCAGCTGGTTGATCTGCTTGGCAATGAAGACGCGGAAATCAAATACAGAGAACAGGGTGTTACCAGAATCATGATGGTAGGTCTGCAGGGAACTGGTAAAACAACCAGTGCTGCCAAGATCACCAATTTTATTCAGAAGAAACAGGACAGACATGTTCTGATGATTGCGGCGGATGTGATCCGTCCTGCTGCGATTGATCAGCTGCAGACGCTGGGCCGTGAGATTGATACGGAAGTCTTCTCACTCGGTCCTGAGACTGGTGCCCTGGAAACAGTCAGACAGGGTGTCAGGTATGCGGAGAACAACGGCTTTGATACGGTCATGATCGATACCGCCGGCCGTCTGCACGTGGATGAAGATCTCATGCATGAACTGCAGCAGATCAATGAAGCGGTACAGCCGGATGAAATCCTGCTGACGGTTGATGCCATGACCGGTCAGGATATTGTCAATGTCGCCAAGGCCTTCAAGGAAGCTCTGCCGCTGACCGGACTTGTCGTAACCAAGTTTGATGGCGATTCCCGCGGCGGCGGTGTGCTGTCGGTCAAGAAGATCACGGATGTACCGGTCAAGTTTGTCGGTGAGGGTGAAAAGATTGAGGATATCGACATCTTCCATCCGGAAAGAATGGCGGACCGTATTCTCGGCATGGGTGATATTGTCACCCTGGTTGAGAAAGCCCAGGAAAAGATGGACATGGAGGAGGCTGAAAAGCTGAGCCAGAAGATGATGACCGGCCATTTCGATCTCAATGACATGCTGAAGCAATTTGAACAGATTGAAAAGCTCGGTCCGCTGTCCGGCATCATGAAGATGCTGCCGGGCATGAACCAGTATGCCGGTCTGATGAAGGATGAAGACAGCGCCAGAGCCATGAAACATTCCAAGGCTCTCATTCAGTCCATGACCCTGTGGGAAAGAGAACATCCGGAAAAGATCCGTTCCACCATGAAAAAGAGAATTGCCCGCGGTGCCGGCCAGTCTCTCAATGATGTGAACAAACTGCTCAACTCCTATAACAGGATGAAGAAGGCAATGGGACAGATGGGGGCCATGCAGAGAAGCGGAGAGTTCAATGAAGAAAACATGGAACAGACCCTCAATGATATGGCATCCAAAGCCAACATTGATCCGGCTCAGCTGGAAGCACTCAAGCGCAAATACAATATGAAGTAACAAACAGGGGACATGTTCATTGACATG
>ONOV01000052.1 GCA_900319505.1 uncultured Erysipelotrichaceae bacterium | reverse complement strand
TGCTGTTCTTTACGGCTCCCGCTTTGATCCGGGCCTTCAACAGCGATCCTGATGTTGTATACTATGGGGCAATGAGGGCAAGAACCTGTGCCTTCTTCTACGGCTTTCTGGCCTTCTCTCACATTGTCTCAGCCATCTGCCGGGGCGAAGGAAAGCCCGTCATGCCTATGACTGTCATGATGATCTGCTGGTGTGCCATCCGGGTTGCGGTTCTGCTGACTGTTGGACAGGCAGTCCATGATATCCGCCTGGCCAACTGGCTCTATCCGGTCACCTGGTCCATCAGCACGGTCATCTTTGCCATATGGCTGAAACGCATGAACTTATATACACTGTTTCCAGAGAGGTAATTCCATGAAGAAAACATTTGTCAGTGATGCACAGCTCAAAGACATCATCAAGACCTATCCCACTCCCTTTCATCTGTATGATGAAGCAGGCATCCGCAGAACACTGAAAGATCTCTACAGTGCCTTCAGCTGGAACAGAGGCTATCGCGAATACTTTGCCGTCAAGGCAACACCCAGCCCTTCCATTCTGAAGATCATGAAAGAAGAAGGCTGCGGCGTGGATACTTCTTCCTACACCGAACTGCTCATGTCAGACCGGGTCGGCTTCCATGGGGATGAAATCATGTTTTCTTCCAATGATACGCCGGCTGAAGACTATGCCCTGGCTGATTCCCTCCACGCCGTCATCAATCTGGATGATGTCGGTCACATCCCCTTTCTGGATGGAATTCTCAAGTCCTATCCGAAGAAGATGTCCTGCCGCTACAACCCGGGCGGCACCTTTACTGCCGGCAGATCAAAGGAAGGCTTTCAGGTCATGGACAAGCCGGAAGATGCCAAGTTCGGCATGACCCGTGAACAGATCTTTGAAGCCTATCGTGAACTGAAGAAAAGAGGCGTTGAGGAATTCGGCCTTCATGCCTTCCTGGCATCCAATACTTTATCAAATGACTACTATCCTGAACTGGCCCGGGTCATTTTCCAGCTTGCTGTTGATCTAGAGAGAGAAACAGGCTGCCATATTACTTTCATCAACCTTTCAGGCGGCGTCGGCATTCCCTACAAGCCGGATCAGCCCGCCAATGATATCTTCGCCATCGGCAGAGGCGTTGAGAAAGTCTACAATGAAATACTTGTTCCGGCCGGCATGGGTGATGTACAGCTGTGTACAGAACTGGGCCGATATGTCACCGGTCCGCATGGATGTCTTGTAACACGGGTTCTTCATCTGAAGGACACCTATCGCCATTATGCCGGAGTTGATGCCAATTCCTGCAATCTGATGCGCCCGGCCATGTATGGCGCCTATCACCACATCACCGTCATGGGCAAAGAAAACGAACCCGTCTATGAAAACTATGATGTGACCGGCAACCTCTGTGAAAACAACGATAAACTGTCTGTGAACAGACCATTGCCGAAACTGGAAACAGGCGACATTCTTGTCATTCATGACACCGGTGCCCACGGCTTCTCCATGGGCTATAACTACAACGGCAGGCTCAGAAGTGCTGAGCTGCTGTTAAAAGAAGATGGATCCGTCAGACTGATCCGCCGGGCGGAAACACCGGAAGATTACTTTGCCACACTGATCTGGGATGAATGATTATGGAAGACAGATATCCGGATATTACCAAAGAAAGAGTTGTAGAAATTCTGCAGGCTTATGTCGCTGCTGAAGCACGGCTTGGTTTGCGTTCCCTGATTGCAGAAAGACTGAAAAGCGTCATGACAGCCGAAGAGATCAATATCCTCGGCCTGGCCGCATACACCTGGATGAATGTTGAGACATTCCATATGCTTGCCATCAATCCAGACAGCCTGCCCGTCTATCAGGATGTTTATAACAGTATTGTGAATTCCTCTTACTGGAACGGCCCTGCCGGTTTTACAGAACTTACGTGTGAAAACTGTGCTGAAGCCATGAAGGAAGTCATCTCCATAGCCCATCAGGTCAACCGGATCACCCGAACAGATGATGCTTTCATCATGGAAGTCAGTGCCCTTGACCATGTTGATGCAGCACGCCTGGATTTTGTTGACGGCTGCCTCATGCCTGTTCTGCAGTGATCAGATTCAGATCTTATAGCACCGCAAGGTGCTTTTTTCATATGAAGCAGCTCATAAAAAAAGCATGGTCACCCATGCTTGTATGAACTGTGTTCAGGCTGCGTTGTTATTGTCGGAAATCTTACTGCTGTCGACAAGTTCAACTTCAGCCGTTCCTTCCTTGCCGTCTCTTTCATAAGTCAGGGTCACTTTATCACCAACCGACTTATTGCTGACGTACTCCGACAGGCCGGATACCGAAGTCACCGCTTCATCATCAATCCTGGTAATGACATCGCCTACCTGAATTCCGGCTTCATCCGCATTGGACTTGTCATTGACCGCAACGACAACAACTTCACTCTTGCTGCTGTCATTTGCGTCCGCTTTCTGCTGTACCGTAATACCGATCACGGCAGAGCTGCTGAACGGTGAATCAGAATGATCTGAACCGGATCCGGAAGAAGAATCTGAATTGCCGCCTTCAGAAGGCATCTGGAAGTCCGGCATATTTCCGCTGGAGAACTCCTGGACCCTTTCTTCCTTCTCATTTTCACCGACTGTCTTTACCGCTGCAACGCCTCCGCCGAAACCGCAGGCAAAAGCCAGAATCGCAACCGCACAGATCTTGCCGAATGTATCCCATCCGAAGTGATGCTTCTTCTTTTCCTTCGGCGCATTCACCGGCTGTACATCAATAACCTTCGGCTGTTCTTCTTTCTTCGCTTCCGCTTT
>ONOV01000128.1 GCA_900319505.1 uncultured Erysipelotrichaceae bacterium | reverse complement strand
GAAGAACTCCTTTACCGTCTGATGGGTCAGACATTTGCCATCCGCAATGACTACAACTTCATCACAATAGCCGTATACCTGTTCCATATCATGGGTGACAATCAGAACTGTCCTGCCGCTTTTATTAATCCGGGAAAACAGGCGCATCATATCTCTTGTTCCTAAAGGATCAAGACCGGCCGTCGGCTCATCCAGCACCAGTACTTTGGGTTCCATCGCCAGAATACCGGCAATGGCAACTCTTCTTTTCTGACCGCCGGAAAGCTCCAGCGGACTTCTTTCATAAAGACTTTCATCAAACCCGACCAGCTTCAGTGCTTCCCTGGCCTTCTTCTCTGCCTCTTCCTCACTGTTTCCGAAATTCTTCGGTCCAAAGGCAACATCCTTCAGAACCGTCTCTTCAAACAGCTGATATTCCGGAAACTGGAACACAAGACCGACATCCCCGCGCAGCGACTTCAGTCCCTTGGGCTTATCGCCTGCCCTGATGGTACGGTCCAGCACATAAACGGTACCGCCGGTCGGCAGTAATAATGCATTGAGATGCTGAACCATCGTACTTTTACCGGATCCAGTCTGACCGATAATCGCCGTCATCTTTCCTTCGGCAAACTCCAGATTCAGATCTTTAAGACCGGCAAATTCATTCGGCGTTCCTTCACCATAGATATGGCTTACATGTTCGAAGCGTATCGGCATACATCATTCACCAGCCCTTCTATGGTCAAAGCATCAGAGAAAGGCAGTCCCTTTCTCTTCAATTCATCCGCCATCTTCCGGGCAAAAGGAATATCCAGCTGAATGGCAGCCAGTTCCTTTTCCCGGGCAAAGATCTGCTGCGGCGTACCGCGCATGACCGCCTGTCCTTTGTTCATGGCAATAACATAATCACTGGAGGCCACTTCATCAATATCATGGGTAATGGAAAGAATGGTCAGTCCGCTCTCTTCATGGATCTGATTGATCACCCGTTTGATTTCCGCTTTTCCCTGCGGGTCCAGCATGCTGGTAGCTTCATCAAAGATCAGAATTTCAGGCTTCATCGCCAGTACACCGGCAATAGCAACTCTCTGTTTCTGACCGCCGGAAAGCCGGATCGGTTCATGATCCAGATAATCCAGCATGCCTACTTTGCCGGCATATGTGTTGATGATGTCATCCATCTCACACTGCGGCACATTATGATTCTCCAGGCCAAAGGCAATATCATCCCGGACCGTGGAACCGATGAACTGATTGTCCGGATTCTGGAACACAACCCCTACCTTGGAACGGATGGCATTGAGGTTTTCCATGTTCAGTTCCAGTCCGTCAATGACAATCTTTCCCGATCCCTTTTCCAACAGGCCCGCTGTCAGCTTGGCAAGTGTGGACTTGCCGGAACCATTGTGGCCGATAATGGTTGTATACGTTCCTTTTTCGATCTGTACACTGACATCGCGTATGGTCGGTGTACCTTCCTGATAGCTGAAATTCAGATGTTCGATCTCTATGATTGACATATCTCTCCCTGTCAGCGGAGGAATAAAGCAAGGTCTTCCAGATCCGCAATGGTATGGTAGCTTCCCTTGGCAGTCCGGCCCGCATGATTCATGACAAAGCACTCCATGCCGGTGCCGGCTGCTGCTTCCGCTTCCTCCGGTTCACTTGTTACAAAAACGCAGTCTGTGTGGATCTGATCATTCACCCAGACATAGAATGCCGGGCTGCTCATATGCGCCTGCATCATATCAGCCGAAAAAATCTGATTGACATGCAGGCTGTTGCGCTTGAGATTGATGGCCGCATAATCCACCGGCGCATCCGTCAGGATACATACCGGCATTGTATTGTTGGCCAGAAACTGTACCGCACTGCGGTAGAGCGGTCCATACATCATCGCTGTCTGATACATCTGAAACAGCAGCTGATATGCACTGGAAGTTTCATTGCCGACCATCTCCGTCAGAAGATTGCGGGCAATCGCCTCATCACTCAGATAAGCTTCCTCACTGCGTTTGGTACGCATGGAAGAGCGCCACCTGTCTCTGGCTTCCTTCTCATCCTTCCAGCCTGCTGTTTCAGCCAGCTTCCGGTAAAAAGCAGTCAGGTCTTCATTCTCCTTCTTCAGAAGAATACCGCTGTATTTCAGTAATAACGTCTTCATACACACCTCACAACTTCAGCATTATAGCATGATTCCGTATTTGAACAGAGACACCTGCCCCCTGTAAGCCATTACATTTTCCTTTCATTGAATTCATTCCTGCACGTACTGTACATCATGCACAGAAAGCACCTTTCATGTATGAAAAAATTGAGCATTTCTACTCATTTCACAGCAGGCTCAATCCCGTCTCAGCAAGCTCTGTATTGATTCGGCCCATGACTTCTATGTAATATGCATCATCTGCCGCCGACAGCGTACTTTCATCAATCGCTTCCAGCTTGCTCACCATATCGCCGTACTGACGCATCAGATCCGTATATTCAGCCAGCACCTGTGCATCCGCGGCTGTTTCATTAAAACTCTTCATGAACGTACAGTATTTATCACACCACTGATCTGACTGATGTTCTGCGTAAATCCCTTATCTTTACAGGCATCCGTATATGCATGGAAATCATCCGAAGAGATTCTGCAGACATCCAGCATCATCCCAGTCATACTTCTGCCGCCTGATCGAT
>ONOV01000058.1 GCA_900319505.1 uncultured Erysipelotrichaceae bacterium | reverse complement strand
GATGCCGAGATCCGTCATTCCCTGAAAGAAAACACCCATGGCAGTACGGTCATCCTGATAGCCCATCGGCTGACCACACTGATGAATGCGGATCAGATTATCGTCCTGGATCAGGGAAAGATCGCTGAACAGGGCACACATGAAGAACTGCTTGAGAAAAACGGCATCTACCGTAAGATCTATGATCTGCAGTTTGGAAAGGAAGCAGAATGAGTACAGCAGAAAAGACAAAGTCACTTCCCTGGTTCGGTTTTCCCAGGCTCTGGCCGTATATAAAGAAGTACAGGAAGTGGCTGATTACGGCCGTATGCTGCGGTGTCTTTGCTTCATTGTGCGATTCCGTGTGGCCTCTGTTTACCAGCTATGCCATCAACCACTTCATCGGGCAGAATACGCTGGATACGATGAAACTGTTTATTCTGGCCTATATGGTCTTACTGATTCTGCAGACCATTGCCAACTATGTTTCTTTAAGCGGATGCGGCCGAATTGAAATGCATATCGACCGGGATCTGCGCAATGCGTCCTTCTCTCATCTGCAGACTCTGTCCTTTTCCTACTTCAGTCAGAACAACGTCGGCTATATTCATGCCCGGGTCATGTCCGATACAGGCAAGATCGGGGAAATGGCTTCCTGGCGATTGATGGATATTGTCTGGAACGGTTCATATATCATCTTTGTCATTGTGATGATGCTTTCGATCAATGTACAGCTTGCCCTGTTAGTCCTGCTGATCCTGCCGGTATCCATTCTGGTCATCAGCTGGTTTCAGAAAAAGCTTGTGGTCATGAACCGGCACATCCGTGAAATCAATTCAAAGATCACCGGCGATTTCAATGAAGGCATTACCGGTGCCGGTTCCATCAAGACGCTGGTCATTGAAGATGTCATGCAGAAGGACTTTGAAGCAGATACATCACAGATGAAAAGAACATCCGTTCAAACAGAACGGACCAATGCCTGGTTTATTTCACTGCTGACCATGATGAGTTCCACGGCCCTTGCCATTGTCTTATGGAAAGGCGGCCATCTGACCATGGAAAATGCGATGCTGCTGGGTACATTCAGTGCCTTCATGACCTATGCTCTGGATCTGATCGATCCGATCCAGGCCATTATTGAAACCATCACTGCTCTGATCGGCATCCAGGTCAACATTGAACGGTTTACCGGGCTCATGGAAACAAAGTCGGAAGTGGCGGATACCCCGGAAGTCATCGCAAAGTATGGCGATACGTTCCATCAGAAACGTGAGAACTGGGAGCCTCTGCATGGCGATGTGGAGTTCAGGGATGTTTCCTTCCGCTATCCGGATGGAGAAGAATGGGTGCTTCAGCATTTCAATCTCAAAGTCCCCCAGGGCACAAGTGTTGCCATTGTCGGTGAAACTGGCGCGGGCAAATCAACCCTGGTCAATCTGGTGTGCCGTTTCTATGAACCTACCCAGGGGCAGGTATTGATCGACGGCCGGGATGCCAGGGAAAGAAGCCAGTCATGGCTTCATGCCAATATCGGCTATGTTCTGCAGACGCCGCATCTTTTCTCCGGTACAGTTCGGGAAAACCTGAAATACGGCAATGAAAGTGCCACGGATGATCAGATCTGGCATGCCCTGAAGCTGGTTCAGGCAGACCAGGTTGTGATGCGGATGGGAAAAGGACTGGACAGTGAAGTCGGAGAAGCAGGCGATCTGCTTTCAACCGGTGAGAAACAGCTGCTGTCCTTTGCCCGGGCACTGCTGGCAGATCCGCGTATTCTTGTTCTGGATGAAGCGACTTCCTCCATTGATACAGTGACGGAAAAAGCGATTCAGAATGCCATTCAGACTGTCATCAAAGGAAGAACCAGTTTCATGATCGCCCATCGTCTATCAACGATTACGGATGCGGACGTGATTCTGGCGGTCAAAGACGGTAAAATTATAGAACAGGGCACCCATCGTGAACTGATGAAGCAGAAAGGCTATTATTACAGTCTGTATACAAGACAGTTTGCCAATCTGGCAGCTGATATGATTAAAGGGCAGGTATCATGAAGAAACTGCTGATTCTGGGAGCCGTCACATGTGAGAACGTCACCTATGTGGAAAAACTCCCGAAGGGAAATGAAGAAATCAAACCGATCCGAAATGAAGAAAG
>ONOV01000011.1 GCA_900319505.1 uncultured Erysipelotrichaceae bacterium | reverse complement strand
TTTATCACGATTGCCGTTGTTGTTCTGGCAACGGTTGCCACCCGCTTTCTTCCCTATCTTCTGTTTCCGGCCGGCAAGCCTATCCCGGGCACAGTTGTGTATCTTGGCAAAGTACTTGGACCGGCTGTTTTCGGTCTGCTGGTTGTCTACTGTCTGCGAAACATTTCCTTTGCGACCCCGGCCGGCTGGATTCCGGCGGCTGTTTCAACCGTTGTTACTATCCTCCTTTATCTCTGGAAGAAAAATATGGTCCTGCCTATGGCGGGCGGAACCATATGCTGCATACTGCTGATGCATTTACTTTGAGAAAGCCCTGTCAGGGCTTTTCTTTTCAGACAAGCTGTCCTCTGTAATCCAGAACACCGCCGATGGCATAAACATTATCATACCCGGCCGCATTCATCTCCCGTCTGGCCTTTTCTGCTCTGACACCGGAACGGCAGTACAGATACACAAGAGAATGTTCATCCAGCACAACATTTCTGATTTTTTCCAGTTCACTGAGCGGTACATTCACTGCTCCCGGCAGATGTCCCTCCGCAAACTCCTCACTTTCACGTACATCGATCAGATATGCACCAGGGTGCTGCTGATAAGATGCATAGCCTTCATTGATGTCCGCTTTCTGTCTTTTCTGAAACATGACGCTCACCTCATCTATCTTCAGAAATCTTAGCACGATTCATGCTAAAGTTAAGAAAAGAGAAAACACATGAAAGAATATTGCCTGCCTTTCTGTCCATACCGGAAAAAAGATACATACTGCACAGAAAACATCCGGCTGTTCCGTTCCCTGCCAGACGAAGCGCGTAAAAAGCTGTGTACTTTAGCTATACATACACAGCGGGAACGCAATGAAATTGTCGTCCATTACGGTGATCCGATTGACAGCATTCTGATCATTACAAAAGGAGAAGTCAAAACTTCGATCTGTGATGAAGAAGGCCGTGAACATGTTTTTGACTTTCTGCATGCAGGACAGGCAATCTGGCATGGCCTGTTCCTCAAAGATCCGCGCTACACCTATGATGTCACTTCTGTCAGCAATGTCAGTCTCTGTTTTATCCGCCGCAGCGACTTCATGACTGTCCTGCACAAGAATCCTGATTCTGCCATGTATCTGATTGAAATGCTGTCATCCGAACTGGAAGACGCCAATCAGAAGATTGTTGTTCTTTCCATAAAAGATCCGACTGCCCGAGTAGCCCGTTTTCTGATTTTCCATGATTCCCGTGCCCATGGTCAGGAGATTCATATGAAACTGGAAGATATGGCTAATGCTATTTCTCTGCGACCGGAAACAATCAGCCGCTCTATTGCCGTTCTGGCACGAAAAAAGCTGATCGCCCGCACAGGACAGGGCAGAATCAGAGTCATCGATTCTGTCGGTCTTGCGGAGATCAGCCGTGACAGTAAAGAATGATTACTTCACTTCAGCGTTGCCAAACGGCAGGCCTTCATTGAAGTTTCTGGCATTTTCCATCGTGACAGCAGCAATTGCCTGCAGAGCTTCACGAGTGAAGAATGCCTGATGGCTTGTCAGAACCAGGTTCGGGAATGTTACGAGTCTGGCAACAATGGAATTCTGCATCATATCATCGGAATGATCGGTGTAGACATTGTCATCTTCTCCTTCATAAACATCCAGTGCAACCGCATGGAACTTGTTGGCTCTTAATCCCTTGATCAGAGCATCTGTATCAATCAGCGGTCCTCTGGCAGCGTTGACAAGCATTACGCCATCCTTCATCAGAGAGATAGCATGTTCATCAATCATATGATAGGTTCCGCCTTCACCCATGATCAGCGGGGCATGGAGGGAGATCAGATCTGCCTTTCTGAGCAGTTCTTCCTTGGAGACATATGTCAGCAGTCCTTCATCCACCAGCTTCTGATTCGGATAAGCATCCCAGCCGATAACAGTCATGCCATAGCCCTTGCAGATACGGGCCATGATCTGACCGATTCTGCCAGTGCCCATAATACCGGCAACCTTGTTATGCAGGTCAACACCTAACAGGCCATTGAGTGAGAAGTTGTTGTCCTTGACTTTGTTATATGCCTTCATGACACGTCTATTGGCTGTCTGAATGATCGCCATGGCATGTTCTGCAACTGCATACGGAGAATATGCCGGAACGCGCAGTACAGTAATGCCGTTTTCCTTGCAGGCATCCAGATCAACATTGTTGAAACCGGCGCATCTTAACAGAATCAGACGAACGCCGCCCTTTGCCAGTGCTTCAACAACAGCACGCGGTGCTTCATCATTAACGAAAATGCATACGGCATCGAAGCCCTGTGCCAGATGAACAGATTCAATTGTCAGACGGGAAACAAAGTAGGTGATATCAACATTGTATGTACCTTCGCCCTTGTCTTTGGAAAGCTCACTGAAGAACATACGGTCATAATCTTTTGTGCCAAAGAAAGCAACTTTGAGTACGGATACAGGCTTTTCTTTCGGTGCAATTTCCTTCAGAACTTCCTGAATTTCAGCAACGCATGCGTCTTCATCGGAACCATCCACATTAAAACGAAGTGTAGAGCCCTTTGCAGCATGCAGGCCGAGGATCTGCAGAACATTATTGCCCGAAGCAGTCTCGCCATTGCACTCAATCATGACGCTGGACTTGTAGTTGGTGCATGCCTGTGCCAGCATGGCTGCCGGACGGGCATGAATACCAAGAGAGTTAACAACCTGATAATCAAATGATTTCATTTTATTCTCCTTTTCAGAAACCTTTCTGTTTATATCATACTCTATTTCCCTGTTCGTACACATCGCACATGCTCACTTTTCATACATTTTCTCGGACTTTTTCGAAGAAAAGAGTATCTTCTTCTGAAGTCACGCGGCAAACTGTAACCGCATTCATTTCTGAATATGGAGAAAAGAAAAAGACTCCCATTCTATCCTTTTAAGACAGTCGGAAGCCTCTTCCAGTGACCTGTTTCAGATCTTTCCTTTCTTTTCCGCATCCAGTTCCTGACGGATCTCATCAAACGGAATTTTAGCAGCTAGATTGCAGTGTCCATCACAGCTTCCGCCGCAGCTTTCACATGATCCATGCTTATGTGTATAACGCACTGCCAGAATAACGGCGACAGCAACCACAATACTGATCAGAAATGTTGAAAGGTTCATACAGCCCTCCTCTGTTAGTCTTATCTAACATCTATAAACTAATCGAAAAGAGGTGCCATGTCAATTACAATGCCTAGTGGCAGGATCTGTCTCTGCGCGTCAGGAAAATCAGGAAAAGACATACACCTGTAATCAAGATCGCAAACCATTTTGAAGTGTCATCTATCACCCCGGTCTTCACACCAGGCGTTTCTTCAGTGCTGGTATTCGGCAGCTTCGGTTTTTCGTCAATCATATCCCTGACAACCAGCCGGATCGGGTTTTCCCGGGCAAAGTCATAATCTTCACTGACTTTGACCGCAAACTTTTCACTGTTGAGCTGATAGCCTTCCGGGGCCTTTGTCTCCTTCACATACCAGCCGTCCATACTGCCGTCAAATGTAACCTGCCATAGCAGTTCACCGTTTCCATCCGTTATACCGATGCATTCTTCACCATTTACATCTTTGACAATCTGATCCGCACCGTCATATAAGGCAAATTCAGCTTCAGCCAGTTTCTTTTCCGGATGTTCCGCATCCTGTTTTTCCACAGCGATATAACAGGTATTTCTCGCATCTTCCATCACGATAATCTGATGTGTTTCCGGATTTCCGGTAACCGTAAAGGCAATGTCCGCTGTCACATCAAAACCGTAAGGTGCTTCTGACTCATGCAGGATATACGACTCACCGCCTTTGACATAAGCACTGATATCAACTCCCTCAGGAGCATCAGAAGAAACAAATTCATACTGAATGTTTCCTTCTCTATCCCGCAATTGCAGAAGTGCACCAGCCACCGGCTTGCCGCTGCTGTCAATCTTGCTGACAGATACAGCAGTCGGCACATCACGCATCGTAATAGTTGTCAGTTCTGAAGTGCCTTTGAGCGGAACGGTAAACTGCAGACTGACAGCCTGGTAATATCCGGCTACATATTCACTTTCCACCAGCTCATATATATGGCCTGCGATCAGCTGTTGATCCAGATCAAACGGTTTATCTGTGGTGATACCGCCGTTTGGCAGTTCAACCGGAATGTGATTTTCCGCATCAGTAATATCGGTCAGCTCTAGCCTGACACCCTCTACATAGGCTCCTGTTACATCATCCACCTTGGCAATCTGATAATGAATAGTATGATCAACCATCATAGTACGATGATCGCTGCTGTCATTCGGCTTTACTTCAGCATCTTCTGCATAGTAATAGCCATTCAGGCCCTCTGTTTCCTGTACGATGTACTTCTGTCCTGCCTGAAGATGACGGATACGATGTTCTGTTTCATCACCATTCAGATCCACATCTATATAGGCAAATGTACCATCCGTCTCCTGGATCACTGCCGTATAGGCATATTCACTGTTCTGTGGCAGTGAAGACTGATCCACTTCTGTGATCGATCTTTTCTTTTTCAGCTCACAATACTCCTTTGCAAGTTTCTGCACACCGGATTTCTTCTCTGCTTTTATGCTCTTTTTACCTGTCTTTACAGTCGGCTGAACGCGCACGGATGTACCGTCTTCCTTCACAAAGGCGATCATTTCACCTTTCTGCAGGGACTGCTTCTGTTCTGTGTTGAAATCCAGAATGTGTGAACCCGTCCTCCAGGTATCGATCACATTGCCGGCTTCATCCACCGCCTGCAGCTGCACACCTTTAATGGTATTGCCTCTGTTATCCACTTTCGCTACACGTTCAATCGTGTCAATGAGAACGACCTCCATATCGTTGCTGCCAACTTTGAAATCCACCGTACTGTTCTTCACATAGCCTAGAGGTGCCGTGTCTTCTTTCAGGGTATATGTTTTTCCTTCTTCAAGCCCGCTGATCAGATGTTTTTCGCAGCCTGATACCCATTGATCTATGATATTTTCCGTATCCTTTTCCACAACTGTCAGAACTGCACCTTCCAATTCAGTCCCGCCGACATCTTCTTTGGAAATCACAACCTGCGTGTTTTTGACTTTCATGGTCTGATCTTTTGCATCATCCTTCAAGGTAAAGGTTCTGTTTTTCATCTTCACGTAGCCTGCCGGCGCCTGTTCTTCCACCAGCACATATTTCTTTCCAGGTTCAATGCCGCTGACCATATGAGCCTTGTCATCCGTAACCCATCTGTCCAGCGCTTCTCCCACGGGACTGCCGTTTTCATCTGCCGTAAAAACAGCCAGCCGCGCACCCGGCACAGCCGTATTGCAGTTGTCCACTTTCATGACTGCCATGGCTTTATCCACTACATTCACTTTCTGTACAGAACCATCCATATTGATTACGATCGGAATGTCATTTACCTTCGTATAACCTGACGGTGCCAGATCCTCACACAGCGTATATGTTTTTCCAGCACTTAAGCCTTCCATCACATGAGGCTTCTGTGAAGATACCCATTCATCTACTACTTCCCCGTTTTCATTCTTCAGACTCATATGGGCACCCGGCAGTTCCTCTGCTGCCGCGTCCTTTTTTGAAACAGACAGTTTTGTCGTATCGTTTTTAATTGTGATGGTATGACGGATTTCCTTCCGGCTCTCATCTTTCTGCGGTGTCAGATCAACTGCATATTCCTTCGTGTTGGGTACGATACCTTCCGGCTGAACAGTTTCCTTGAGAATGTAATGGCCAAATGGAAGGGCATCCAGCGTAATGTGTCCGCTGCTGTCCGTATACAGAATTCCTGTTTCAATGAAGCCTGTATCTGTCAGCACACTGGCATGTTTTCCTTTTTCTGCTATTTTTTCCCCGCTGGTGGAATCTTCAATATCCTCTGCCGCAAACAATTCAAACCCGAAACCGGAAAGATCAGTCCGGTTTACAAAGGAACGGTCGGCACTGTATTCTTTAATTTTCTTTACAATTTCCAGTCCGGAACTCACCTTTTCATCATAGGCATTCACCACGACAAGACTGTCATGATCTTCATCTGTCTCCGCAATATTGGATTCCCCGGCCGTAAACCGATACGGCTGATCCAGTTTGACATAGCCATATGGCGATCTGACTTCCTCAATTTCATATTCCCCCGCTGTAAGCTTGAGCGGCGTCGTTACTGTTCCTTTCTCGTCTCCGCGACTGCTGTATTCATGTGTAAAAATACCTTTAATGCCGACAGCCTTTCCTTCACTGTTTGTGGTAAAGGTATCAAAGCTGATGAGCCCCACCTTCTGTATGACCGGTATTCGCTTTTCTCCCTCAATCCGGTAAATCTTAAAGGAAGCAGAGTGCTGCGTGATGGTTTCACCTGTCTCTTTATCCTTTTTGACGATTCTCAGGTAATAGTCCTGTTTCTCGTTAACGGCCGCATAATGTTTTACAGGCTGATTTTCTTCACTGACTGTAAAGTATGCGCTGCCGATCACATCATGCATGCCTTCTTTATGAGATGTCTGGCGGATTTCATATGTGCCATATGCAAGCAAGCCTGATTCTGCATGTCCCTGAGAGTCTGTTTTCAAAACAGCATATTCCGATGAGAGAAGCAGCGGTCTGCCTTCTGCGTCTATGACATCTTGTCCGCTGCCTGCCCTGCGGATTGCCTGCAGAGCATCATCAAATGTTCCAAACAGCTTTCCTTCCCCGATTTTTGAAGAAAGAACTGCCGTAAATTCAACACCTTCCTCCGGATCCACAAAGCGTGATCCGCCTTCTGAGCTGTATTTGATCAGGTCAAATTTTCCTTTTATTACATCATTGGTCAGCTGAACGGTGAATATTTCCTGATCTCCATCCATGCACACTTCTTCCTGCAGAGTGTCCATTTCCGCATGATCTGATCCAAAGCCGCGGGCACTGTATCCCCTGGGCGGTCTTTCTTCTCTGATCAGATATCTGCCATAAGGAAAAATGCAGTCGCTTGTATAATTGCCGGCCGCATCGGTATGAAAAGTCATGATCACTTCACCATTCTGATATGTCTTTCCGTTTACACTTACTGCATGCTCATTCAGGTTTGTCACACTGAAAGTACCGGAAAGATCCGCATCACCCTGAGCTGTTTCGCCTGTCTCACTGTCACGTTTGGATACCTGCAGCCGATAGAGTCTGGGATAATCGCTGACATTTACAATTACCTGATGGTCTTCAGGATGATCACCATCCAGCTGAATCCGTACCGGCTGACCGTCCGCCGGCAGTATATAGCCATAAGGCGCACTGGTTTCTTTCAGGATATAACTTCCCTGTTCCACATTCATCACGCGTGCCATTCCCTCGCTGTCCGTTGTGAATGCATAAGAACCGCCGGCTGGCACCACCGTTCCGGCAACAGATCTGGCATAAGGCGAATCATTTATCAGGATAAAGCCGGTCGTGAAATCCAGAGCACCGCCCTGTCCTTCATTTTTTCCCGTTGTTCCATCCAGCTTCTGTACACTCAGCTGATAAAGATCCGGCATTTCTTCTTTCTGAATCTCACCGCCCGGCTGATTGTCACACATGAGTTCAACCGTGCCCTTATTTTCATTCATTAGGGCATACAGTACGGCAACCCCATTCTGATCCGGCACTGTGATCTGCCTGCCGCTTTCCTCAATTGTATACTGTCCATCCACCGTGTATCCTTCAGGTGCCTTTGTCTCTTCAATGGTAATCGCACCTGCTGGAATCAAAGCAGTACCATCCGCATCACAGATCAGATCATCTCCTTTTACAAGCCATTTCTTTCCCAGCTGTGCCGCATACTGCCCTTCTGATGTTTCAAGGGTCTGAATCACCCATTTCCTGGCGGGCTTTCCTTCCAGATTTCTGTTCTTGTAATAACAGATAGTAAACTGCGCTCCGCTCATCGGAGCAGGATTTTCCGCCACAAGAGCATTTTTCTTGATGATTCTGAGCTTTACCGGGGCATATTCCGGACGGTCGATTTTCTTATGATAGATTGTAAAAGCCTTTCCATTCTGGATAATATCAGCTTTCTGCGGCGTCGAATCCAGTTCAAATCCCTTCGGCGCTTTTGTTTCAACAGCCCACAGTCCCTTTTCTTTGATGCTGTTGAGATCCGGATAGTCATGTGTCCCGAAAGACTTTGTAAATACACCCTGTTCATCGGTTGTCTCATCATTCTCATCCATGGCGTAGAAAAGATCCCTGCACGCGGCATCGCGATAGAAACTGAAAGAAGCTCCCTGCAGGGAATAGGCCGTATTCTGATCGGTTACTGCAGACATGGATGATTTCTTCTCTACTTTCAGCTGCAGTTCACCTGTCTGTTCCCAGAGTCCGGCGGCCATGACAGCCTGGTATTTGGCGTTGTGTGTACTGGCAGGTGCCGCAACAAAATACATTTCTTTCACATCCCTGCGGCTCATTTCCGCCTCTGCCTTTACCAGCTCACGAATTTCATCAACACACGCCATATACTCTTCCAGCGTATGTGCATTTCGCGGATGTGCGCCGCCATAGTGAATGCTTTTGATCTGCTGTACCTGTCCGGTATCGAGCCAGATTGCCATCTGTGTCGCTGCAATCCACATCTCATCCTCATGTCCCGGATAGCCATATCCATAGTAGGCATCTTTGACGGCTGTCTGATCAACTGTGACTTCTGTATCACTGTAATCAGACCAGCTGACAGGTGCTGCGCGGTCAGCTTCAATACAGTAGGCGATCTTAGTGCTGCCGTCATGATTATTCCTGATTGAAATCGTATGAAAAGATTCTTCCCTTTCGATTGGACCATCCTCTGTATTTTCTACCAGTACAAAAGTTAAAAGTTCCGCATCTGAACGGACGGAATAAGGGCTTTCCGCCCTTGCCTGGGGCAGGCTGAAATGTGCTGCGATCATAAAGACGGCCAGCACGGCTGCCAATACCTTTCTGAACATTCTCATTTTCATAATCTCCTTATTCAATGCCTTCCGGCACATCTATTTCTCACTGCTCCCGCTTTGCCCGGTCATCTGAAGCAGTGTTGATACAGAAAACGGCAGGGGTATCCCTGCCGGTGTCAAAGAATTGCAAGCATAAAAAAACAGCACCTTGATCAGAAAGTGCTGTTTCCCGTGCCGCTTGGCAGAATTGAACTGCCCGCTCATCCTTACCATGGATGTGTATTACCACTATACTAAAGCGGCATTGCTCATCTATATTACAAAACAATCCCGGCAAAATCAATATAAAGAATAATTTTTCAGCTCTTCATAAACAAGATGCAGCGGCAGTCCCATGATAGCGTAATAATCACCATGAATCTGTGAGATGTAGCGGCCGCCATATCCCTGAATGCCGTATGCCCCGGCTTTATCAAAGCATTCCCCCGTATCAATGTAGCGTGCAATCTCCGCTTCATCCATCGAAGCAAACGTCACTTCTGCCGTTTCATGCGTCATATACGTACGCTTTGCACTGAGAATTGCAAGACCTGTAATCACATGATGGCTCCGTCCCTGTATGCTTTTCAGCATGTGTTCTGCCGTCTGACGATCATGCGGTTTGCCCAGCGGCTTTCCATCTACTGCCACAATCGTATCCGAACCGATCACAACCGCATCCGGACGCAGAGAAAAAATGTGTTTCGCCTTTTCGTAAGAAAGCCGTTCAATTTCCTTCTCCAGCTGCTGATCCGTATCAATCGATTCATTAATATCTGCCGGCATGGTTTCAAAAGGAATGCCGCAGCGTTCCAGCAGTTCTTTACGGCGCGGCGACTGGGAAGCCAAAATCAGAGTTTTCATAATCCACCTCTTAGGGGTATTATAGTATATGATGTCGTCTAATCATGACATATTAACCCCTGGAGGAATTAAAATCGTATGAAACCTACACTTGTCATCCTCGCCGCCGGCATGGGCAGCCGCTATGGCGGGATGAAACAGATTGACGGCGTCGGCAGTCATGGCGAGCCGATCATTGAGTTTTCCATCTATGATGCCAAGAAAGCAGGCTTTGGCAAAGTCGTTCTTATTATCAAGAAAGAACACGAAGCTGCTTTCCGCAAAGCACTGACGGATAAGATAGAGCCGACCATGCCGGTAGAGTTTGTCTACCAGGACATGAATGACATTCCACAAGGCTTTACCGTACCGGAAGGAAGAGTAAAGCCTTGGGGCACAACCCATGCTCTGCTTGCCTGCCGCAATACAGTTCATGAGCCGTTTGCTTTAATCAATGCGGATGACTTCTATGGCAAGGATGCATATAAAGTTCTGGCTGACTATCTGACAAATGATATCAGGGATGATGCCTATGCCATGGTCGGCTACAGATGCACCAATACTCTGACTGACAATGGCACGGTCACAAGAGGTGTCTGTGAAGCAGATGAAAATGGCTGTCTTTCCCGTATTACAGAAGTACAGAAGATAGCCAGAAAAGAAGGCCATGCGGCTTTTGAAGAAAACGGCGCATGGAAGACGCTGCCGGATGACACTTTGGTCTCCATGAATTTCTGGGGCTTTACCCCGAAGATCTTTACCGAGATTGAACCGATCTTCAAAGATTTCCTCAAAGAGAACCTGTCAGTCAATCCGCTGAAGTGTGAACATGTCATTCCTACGGCAGTCGGACAGCTGATCCAGGAAGGAAAGTGTTCTGTAAAGATTCTTTCTTCCAGGGACAAATGGTTTGGTGTTACCTACAAGGAAGATAAGCCGGGTGTGGTTGCCAAGATCCAGAAGATGAAGGATGAAGGTGTATATCCGGACCGGCTCTGGTAAAAAAATAGCAGTGTGTGAAAGCGCACTGCTTTTTTTCATGAAGAAAAAAGATCCGTATGCTGATCTCTGCACACGAATCTTAGCATACACTATTTAGCATGGCTGATGTACGCTCGTCAAGCCTGTTTTCTTTGACACATGTCACAATTAACTGCCATAAATCCTTTATTCAAGCCGCATAAAGCTTTTCAAACTTTTTCCGTTTTTTTTCTTTCCCTCTTTTTTTTCAGCTTTTTTCCTTTTTCAGCGTGGAACGGCATGGATTTCTGCAAAGAAATATAGCAGAGGGCCCCTGAAGGCTACTAAAGAAAGCGAGGACAGACCCATGCAGAAGTGAACCAAATACAGCTTCTTCCGCCCATCCAGGCCGTATCACAAAGTCAAATGCAAAGCATGGAGGAACCCATACATGGTCACTCTTTCCCAGATCCGTTCCTGCTGCGCTCCGCCGCCGGTCCGCTTCCGGGCTGCCTGCGGCTGTATCAGCAGACTGAACGAAGCCTATCTCTACACCCTGTATCTTTTTGATGAAACCCGTACGGCATACTTTCCTGAAAACCTTCAACATGCCGCTTCCCTCATCAGTTCCAGACCTCTATACTGCGGCGATCATTCCTGCTGTCACCGTGATGACCCGACCCTTTATCAGTGCATCAGGGAAGCCCAGGACCGGGAATCCGTCCGCCAGCACCTGACGCTCTTCAATGAAAAACTGAATGAGCTGCAGCGTGCTCTGCTTGTCGCGGCCCATTTCAGCGGCCGCCATGAATATACCCAGGCCATGGTCATGGCTGAATACAGTGTTTCCCGCCGCACATGTCAGCGGGAACTTAAAACCGCCATGAACATCATGATCAAGGCCTGGCATCTCGATGAAAATCCATACTGAACAATAGGAGATTAAAAATGTGGAATAATACCGTTACTCTCTGCGGCAGACTTACTGCCGACCCCGAACTGAAAATGGCTTCCGAAAAACCGGTTGTCAACTTTACCCTGGCAGTACAGAAACTCGCGCGTGATAAAGATGCAGTTGACTTTATCAGCTGCGTCATCTGGAACCAGTCTGCCCGCTATCTCAATGATTACGGACACAAAGGAGATTATGCTGCCATCAGCGGCGCCCTGCGCTCCCGCAGCTA
>ONOV01000054.1 GCA_900319505.1 uncultured Erysipelotrichaceae bacterium | reverse complement strand
GTGTTTTGTAAAAGGAAACATATCAACCGGAATCAGTGTTCTGATTCTATAGCCGTATCTGCGCAGGATCTTTGTATCTCTTGCCTGTGTTTCCGGATTACAGGATATATAGACAATGCGATCCGTCTGCAGGGACCCGAGTGTTTTCAGAAAGTTCTCGCTGAGACCGGCTCTGGGCGGATCCAGAAAGACAACATCCGGTGTTTCCCCAAGATGATGGATAAACTCAGCTGCATCCATAGCCGCAAATGTCACATTGGAAATATGATTGGCAATGGCATTTCTACGTGCATCCTGGATGGCTTTCTCATTGATTTCCACACCGATGACAAAGCCTGCCTTACGGGCAGCAAGCAGTGATATCGTACCGATGCCGCAGCAGACATCCAGCACATTCTCATTTCTATGCAGATCAGCCAGCTGCAGTGCCGTACGATACAGCACTTCTGTCTGGACCGGATTGACCTGATAAAAGGAACGGGAAGAAATGCTGAACTGCAGTCCATCAATCCTGTCTGTGATAGTTCCCTTTCCATAGATCACTCTTTCACTTGTACCAAGCACCATGGAATCCGTACCGTGATTGTAGTTGAGGATGATGGTCTTAACTTCCGGATGTGAAGCTGTGATTTCTTCAACGATATGCTTTTCATGCGGCAGCTCACGGGAACCGATGACAATGGTCAGCAGGATGTCTTTGCTGGCATGAGAAACACGGATATAACCGTATCTTACTGTACCGGTATGTCTGTCTTCATCATACGGTTCAATGTGCCAGTGATCCAGGATCTGACAGAGATCTGCCATCAGGGCATTGGCGGAAGTATTCTGAATGAGACAGGCATCTGTAAAGATGATCTTATGAGAACCCTGGGCAAAAAGACCCGCATTGATATGTCCCTGGGGATCATAGCCAAAGGCAAAATAGACCTTATGTCTGTAGTGATACGGTTCCTTCATGCCCAGTACCGGCTGTACATTGACACCGGGAAAGAGATTACGGATGTCATTCCGTTTGGTTTCCAGCTGTCTGGAATAAGGCATGGAAAGATACTGACATGCCCCGCACTTCTTCTCCACTCTGCATTTTTTCATCATAAAACTACCTCCGCAAAAGAATCGACCACATGATCGCATCCTTCTTCCAGTACCTTCTTTGACTGATGTCCTCTGGCCACAAGCACGACATTGTCGATGCCAATGGCATTGGCTGTTTCCCTGTCATGCAGAGAATCACCGATAAACATGCATTCCTTCGGATCGAGCTTTCTTCTCTGCATGAATGCCTTTCCGATATTCACTTTACTGCCGCCATAGAGATTATCTGTTCCCAATAATTCCGTAAAGTACTGATCAATGCCCAGAAGATGGCACTGTTCCTTCAGCTTGTCTTCACGGGAAGCAGAGAGAATCACATTTTCATAGCCTTTATCAAGTGAAGTATGAATCAGATCGAGAAAACCATCCATCAGCTTCAGTGACAGGAAGTTCTTATCATACGCCTGATTGAATTCCTCTGCCACCGCATCATATGTTTCATTTTCAAATGTATAGCCCATCCGGCCGTAGTAATCAATTACCGGAAAACAGAACATATCCCGGTACTGTTTCAGAGTGAAGGTCGGCATATGTCTTTCTTCCAGCATCTGTGTTTCGATGTCATGGCAGTATGCTGCATCATCGATAATCGTTCCATTAAAGTCCCATAGTATTAACTGCATGGTTCCATCTTACCATGCATGGAACAATAAAGTTCTGAAATTTCGCATCGGCAGAAGGTGGATGAGAAAACAAAAAGAACTGCTTCAGACTGAAGCAGTTCCTTCGTTCATGCATTTTCAATAGCTTTGATCCATTCCTGTACACAGGCATCGCTCGGCATCCGCCAGTCGCCTCTTGGCGACAGCGTAACTGAACCTACCTTCGGTCCATCCGGCAGACAGGAACGCTTGAACTGCTGGTGGAAAAACCTGTTATAGAAGCGGATTTCAGCCTTTCTGATATCCTCCGGATCCACATCATCATAAGCCGTCATGGCTAAGGCATATAGTTTCTCAGGATCCATGCCGTAACGCAGGACATAGAACAGGAAGAAGTCATTCAGGTCATACTTGCCGATCTTCTCTTCTGTCTTCTGGGCGATATGACCATTGTCAGACGGCGTCAGTTCCGGAGTGATCGGGGTATCGCAGATGGAAATCAGAACATCTTCAAGATCCTCATTATTGCATGTTTCAGCATACGTACGGCAGATGAACTGCACCAGGGTCTTGGGAACAGACGCATTAACCGCATACATGGACATGTGATCGCCATTGTACGTACACCAGCCCAGGGCCAGTTCGGAAAGATCGCCGGTACCGACAACCAGGCCGTTTTCCATGTTGGCGGCATCCATCAGGATGTAGGTGCGCATTCTTGCCTGGGCATTTTCATATGCAGTATCACCGCTGCCCTGGTACTCCAAAGAATGACCGATATCCTTGAGATGGGATTTCACACCGTCATCGATGGCGACTTCCCGGCACTCATCACTCAGTAAATGCATGAGTCTTACTGCATTGTTGTAGGTATGGGATGTGGTATTGCCGTGATTTGGCAGTGTGTAGGAAATGATATGAATTTCCGGTACCAGCTTCTTGGCTTCATGGCATACAAGCAGAGCAAGGGTTGAATCCAGACCGCCGGAAATACCGATGATCAGATTATGAATGCCGGTATTGCGCACCCGGGTAGCCAGGCCGTTAGCCTGGATGGCAAGGATGCTGCGGCATCTTCTGGCTCTTTCCGTATTGCTGGAAGGTACAAACGGATAGCGGCTGCAGGTACGCTTTTCCTTCTTCAATATGGCAGAAAGTTCCTCTGCTTTTATTTCCATCCCGCCGGCTGCCTGTACTTTGAGCGGAATATGACGGAACGTTTCATTCGATTCAGAGAATGTATTCTGATGGATGCGGTTGTACCTGCACGCATCCAGATCAATGAGGGCACTGTAGACAGCCGGTTTCTTTCCATAAATGCCTTCCTTCAGCAGCCGTCCGTTTTCGGCAATCATGGCATGTCCTGAGAAGACAAGATCAGTGGAGGACTCATCTGTTCCCGCCGACACATACACATAGCCGCAATAGGCTGCAGCGGACTGGGCTGTGACAATGGAACGTCTGTATTCCTCTTTGCCGATCAGCTCATCGGAAGCACTGAGGTTGACAATCAGATTGGCTCCAGCCGCACAGGCATGGGAAGACGGCTTATCCATTACCCATAGATCTTCACAGATATCCGTACCAAGTACGGCTGTACTTTCCCTGTCCTCAAACAGCAGATCCGTACCAAACGGCACATCACCGAGCTGCGGCAGTGTTTCATTGACAATATCTTTTCCGGAAGTGAACCATCTTGCCTCATAGAACTCGCCATAGTTCGGCACATGTACTTTCGGTACTGCTCCTTTGATCTTTCCTTCACTCAGAAAGACAGCACAGTTGTACAGATGATTATTAAAGCGTAACGGTGCCCCGACCACAGCAGTCAGCCCAGGCACTTCGGCAGTTTCACGCGCCAGTCTTTCCAGCACTGCCGCTGTTTCATCCAGAAGGTTCTCCTGCTGAAACAGATCCGCACAGGTATAGCCCGTCACCGAAAGCTCTGGAAATACAAGCAGCCCTGCCCCTTTGACGTCATGCATGATCTCGCTCATGCGTGAAGCGTTCCAGTCCGGACTGCCCACCTTCAGAGAGGGGACAGCCGCACATACTTTAATCATATGATTTCTGATCATAGATACTCCTTCAATCCATCCAGTTCTTCCGGCAGGATTTCCTTCAGCTGACACATCAGTTCCGTATTGTCAGGATCCTTCTGCAGCGCATGGAAAAGCTTTCTTGCCTTTGTGGAAGAAATCTCATGATACAGCTGCGGTGTTTCCACAATTGTGATGCAGTCCCTGAACTGCTTCAGATACGGATCTTTTTCAATCATCTCTCTCACATCATCTTTACTGCGCGTCATGCATACAATACCGAACTCATGACAGATCTCATCCACATGAAGCCAGCCGGTCTGCAGCTCGTTCAGCTTATCCGAGCCGAACAGCAGCTTTACCTCATCATAGCCTTCACCCAATAGACGTTTCAGTGTCTCATAGGTTCTCGGCTGGTTTTTCTGTTCGATTTCACCGGGATACACATCCATCCATGCCCTTTCAAAGGCAATGCGATCAAGCATCTGCAGCCGCTGTTCATCCGTAAAGGAAGAATCCTTGCCCTGATCAGACAGAACATAGCTCATTTTGCTTGGAATGAACACAACCCGCTCAGCTCCTGTCTTCACAAAAGCTGTATGAGCACATTCAATATGGGCACGGGTAGGAGGATTGAAAGCACCGCCGAAGGCAAGTGCCTTCATCAAAGCTTTCCTCCATGGTACTTCGCATAGAGATCAGCCCGGGTCTCAGCCACCTTCATGGTCAGATCAACATAATGCTTATGCGGCATTTCCGGTCTTAATTCAGACTCCCAGACTCTGTATTCCAGCTGTTCACGGATATATTCCTTCTTCTGCTGGATGTTAGGCAGATCAATGGCAAGCTCGCCGTTGATGATATGCGGTACCAG
>ONOV01000057.1 GCA_900319505.1 uncultured Erysipelotrichaceae bacterium | reverse complement strand
TGGTGGAGACGGGTGGTTTCGAACCACCGAACCCAGAGGGAGCAGATTTACAGTCTGCCGCGTTTAGCCACTTCGCTACGTCTCCACTAAGTGCCGACAATAGGAATCGAACCTACAACCTACTGATTACAAATCAGTTGCTCTGCCAATTGAGCTATGTCGGCATAATATAACAATGGTGGAGGTTAACGGGCTCGAACCGCTGACCCTCTGCTTGTAAGGCAGATGCTCTCCCAACTGAGCTAAACCTCCGTGCGTCTCTCTCAAGATGCTTTGCTATATTACCATCTCAATTTGGGTTCGTCAATAGAAGTTTTAAATATTTTAAAAAAAGAATTCGGGAAGCTTGCAGGAGGGAAACAGGGGTATATGCTACAATGGTGGCACGGAGGAAACGCATGCAGATTTACAACGCTGGAAATATCGATCATAACAGCAGATTTGTGCTTTCGATTGTGATCGGTCTATTGGGTGCAGTCGCCATGGGCATCATATACGGCATGGTACAGAGTATCCTGCGGATTGAATTTGAATACATGTATATTCTGATCGGGTGGCTCATTGGTGAAATGATCCGCCGGATCGGACACGGGGTAACGAAGAAATACAATGTGCTGGGTGCTGTCCTGGCTCTGATTGCGATGATGACCGGGGATCTTGTGGTCAGATTCGGCTTTTCGGCCATTGTCATGGTCATTCAGGAGCCTTCGCTCTTTCTCAGTGTATTTGCGGCGCTTCTCAATTCGTTTCGGAGTGTATGGGGCATCTTCGGTGTCCTGTTCCGCGTGATGGGTATGTATATTGCATATAACAGAGCAACAGTGCTTTGAAATAAGGAGAAATAGATAAGATGTATCGTCAGACATGGATGGAAGTCAATCTGGATCAGATTACGGAAAATGTAAAGAAAATCAAGAAGATCTGCGGCAAGAAGATTATTGCGGTCGTCAAGGCGGATGCCTATGGCTGCGGTGATCAGCAGGTGCTGCGGGCATGTGTGGAAGGCGGTGCCGAGATGGCAGCGGTTTCTTCCCTGGATGAAGCGGTGATGCTGAGAAATGTCGGCTATGCCGGAGAAATTCTGATTCTTGGGGCAGTGGATCCGGCTGATGTGCCGCAGCTGATTGTCCGGCATATTTCAACAGCTGCCTATTCCATGGAATGGGTGAAGATGGTAACGGCCAAGGGCTGCCGCGGGTTAAGTGTGCATCTGGCTGTGGATACCGGTATGAATCGGATCGGGTTCAGGGATATTGATGAAATGAAGACAGCCCTGGAGCTTCTGACGGAGGCCGGATGTGACGTGGATGGTATCTTCACACATTTCTATTGTGCGGATGTGCCGGATCACAAGCTGACGGATCTGCAGTCTGAACGCTTTGAAAAGGCAGTGAAGGCGCTGGATTATCCGTTCCGCTGGATTCATTGTGATAATTCAGATGCAGCGCTGTTCCACCATGATCATTTTTCCAATGCCTGCCGCATCGGCATTACACTGTACGGCATCACCGGCTATGAGAATAATCTGGAACATGCTGTTTCTCTGTATTCTACGGTTACTATGTGCAAGCATATTCATGCCGGTGATACTGTAGGCTATGGGGCAACCTATACGGCAAAGGGGGATGAAATCATCATCACTGCACCGATCGGCTATGCGGATGGTCTGATCCGGGCCAACCAGGGCCGCCATGTGTATGTGGATGGCTGCTATGGCGAGATTGTCGGACGGGTATGCATGGATCAGATCATGGTAAAAGTGGATCATGAAATTCCTTTCGGTTCGGTTGTAGAAGTGTTCGGCCCGCATATTTCCATTGAATCCATGGCGGATGATCTTCATACCATTCCTTATGAAGTGCTGTGTCTGATCTCACCGCGGGTGACCAGACAATATATCTATCATGGCCATACAATGGAGAAGAATGAGAGACTGCTTTCTTCCTCCAATGAGGATGCGATCGGGCAATGAAGCATAAGATTACATTAGGCAAAGCGGATGAAGGAGATATTGAAGAGATCTGCCGGCTGGCGGATGATGTGATGTGCCGTTATGAGGACTTTTCTTCCATTGACAGGGAAAAGGCTCTGGGCTGGACACATCTGACCATTGCCAGCAATATCCAGAACTATGTCACGTTCTATCTGGAGGGACATAAGGCAGGATATTATCTGATCAGCCGCAATGGGGATGATGATCTGTATGAGATCTATCATCTGTTTGTGTTTGAAAACATGCAGGGAAAAGGCATCGGTACAGCAATTGTGCATCATATCCTGCATGAGACAAACGGCAGACTGTTTGTGTATATTTATACCGGTGATATTTCCACCTATACCATGTTTGCCAATATGGGCTTCATGATTCAGGAGATCTATCACCGTACTCGCTATAAGATGGTCTATCATCCCAGGGAAATGGCAGAGTACACCGGGAGTGTAGACAGTCTTCTGGATGATTCGGAGGATATATGATGACAGCGGATGATGAACTGAGAGAGCTGGATGAAGCGATTGAAGCAAGTGATGCGGCGCTGGAACATCTGGAAAGAGCCCGGCAGCTGCTGGACAGCGCGTCCGGCTGGGGCGTTGTGGACATGATCGGCGGCGGGATGTTTTCCACCTTTGTGAAGCGTTCCAAAATGCATGAAGCACAGCAGGAAGTACAGCTGGCTCAAAATGCCATGTCTGTGTTCCGGCGGGAACTCATGGATGTGGAATGGGTTGATGCCGCCGGCATGGGCCAGGATGGATTTCTTGGCGCGGCCGATTATTTCTTTGACGGCGTGCTGGCAGATGTGATGTCGTATGAGCGCATTCAGAGAAGCAGAGATCAGCTGGAAAGGACCATACGCCAGGTGGAGGGGATCCGGGAAAGACTGATCCGCCGGGAAGAGGAAATTGTTTCATTGTTCAGATAAGCCGGAGCAGCCGGCTTTTTTATTGAGAGAAAGGACAGGCATGGAACGCTGGTATTCATTTTCATCCTATTGCAAGAAAACATATGGACACAGGCTGTACCGGGTGCCGCTGGACAGCGGGTTTACCTGTCCCAACCGGGATGGAACAAAAGGCACGCGCGGCTGTATTTTCTGTTCGGGGCGGGGATCGGGTGAGTTTGCGATTACCTATACGGGACAGAGACTGCATGAAGAAGATCTGGCCTATAACCGTACACATGGGTGTGAAGGGCAGTATATCGGCTATTTTCAGGCTTTTACCAGTACATATGGACCGGTGGAAAAGCTCAGAAAGCTGTATGCCAGCGTGCTGGAGAATCCGCTGTTTGCGGGTATTGATATTGCCACAAGACCGGATTGTGTCGGACCGGATGTGATTGTGCTTCTGCGCCAGCTGAAGGAAAAGTATCCGGAAAAAGTGTTCTTTGTGGAACTCGGCTTTCAGACATGCCATGAAAAGACAGCAGAATTCATCCGCCGGGGCTATGATAATGAAACATTTGTACAGGCAGTACAGAATTTAAGAAGAAGCGGGATGGATGTGATCGTTCATGTGATCCTCGGTCTGCCTTATGAAAATAAAGAAATGATGCTTGAGACCATACGCTTTGTCAATCAGCAGGATATTCAGGGCATCAAGATCACATCGCTGTATTATCTCAGGGGGACGGATCTTGGCAGAATGAAGGAAGCAGGCATGGATCTGCCGGTTTTGAGTGAAGCGGAATATGTGCACTGCTGTGCTGTGTGTCTTGGCACACTGAGACAGGATATTGTGGTGCATCGGCTGACCGGGGATGCTGTGAAGGGAGATCTGATTGCTCCGCTATGGGCAGAGAAGAAGGGACAGGTGCTTAACGCAATCCGGCATGAGATGAAAGTGCTGGATCTGTATCAGGGAAAGCTGGCGGGATGATGAAAGAACTGACATTGCGTGAGAGCATTATACAGGCAAACAGAGTCAGTGCTGAAGCAGCTTCGTCGGAAGAATCACATGTATGAAAAAAACAGGCAGATCACGCTGCCTGAATGGAAGCGACGGTAGTGCCGTCTGCGGTATGAATGGAGAAGACATTATCTTCAAGAAGACCATAGGTAGGCGGATTTCCTCCCTTGGGGATGGAGACCGAGCCGGGGTTGCAGAAGTAAATGCCTTCTTTTTCATATGCCGTATAGATATGGGTATGGCCGGAAAGAAAGATATCGCCTTTCATCATGCAGGGCAGATGATCCGGGGAATAGATATGGCCGTGGGTCATGAAGATACGTCTGTTTCCATAGGGGATGATGCTGTAATCCGCTAAGCATGGGAAGGTGAGGACTTTCTGATCGACATCTGCTTCACAATTGCCTCTGACGGCAATGATGCGGGTGGACAGGGCATTGAGAATCGGTATGACTTTCTTCGGGGCATAGGTGGGCGGTACATCGTTGCGGGGACCATGGTACAGCAGGTCGCCCAAGGCAAGGATATAGTCGGGATGATGACGCTCAAAAGCGGTCTGTACCAGTTCTGCCCCTGACAGAGCGCCGTGAATATCTGAAATGATTATATATGTATGTTCCATATTCTGTCTCCTGTTTGCATTATAGCAAAGTCCCTCACTATAATGACATGGTAAAAAACAGGAGTGCATTATGGAAAAGAAGTGCATTATTGTCGGGGTTACCGCTGGTATTGCGGCATATAAGACATGTACGCTTGTGTCTTCTCTGAAGAAGGCAGGGCATGATGTGCATGTGCTGATGAGTGAGAATGCGATGAAGTTCGTTTCTCCCCTGACATTTCAGACATTAAGTGCCAACCGGGTGATTACCGATACATTCATGACGGACTGGACGCCGGAAGTTCATCATATTTCATTAGCCCATAAGGCAGATGCTTTTGTGGTGGCTCCGGCCAGTGCGGATTTCATTGCCAAGGCCGCAAACGGCATCGCCGACGATATGCTGACAACAACCTTTCTGGCATCATACTGCCCCAAGCTTGTGGTGCCGGCCATGAATACGCATATGCTGGAAAATCCGGCTACGCAGCGCAACATTGCCCAGCTGAAGCAGGACGGCATCATGGTCATGGAAAGTGACAGCGGCTATCTGGCCTGCGGTGATACAGGCCGGGGCAGAATGCCGGAAGCGGATGAAATTGCGGATGCGTTAGGCATGGCGCTGCAGAACGATAAGTTCCTGCAGGGGAAAAAAGTTGTCATCAGTGCCGGACCGACCTGTGAAGCCATTGATCCGGTCAGATATATCACCAACCATTCTTCCGGCAAGATGGGCTATGCGCTGGCAAGGGCGGCCCGCAATGCCGGAGCGGATGCTGTACTTGTCAGCGGACCAAGCGTTCTGAAAGCGCCATATGGCGTAAGGATATGCCATATAGTTTCGGCTGCAGATCTTGCTGAGACGGTGCTTGAGGAAAGTGAAGATGCGGATGCAGTGATTATGGCGGCTGCCGTCGCGGATTATACCCCGATTGAAACGGCGAAGGAAAAAATCAAGAAGAGTGAAGGCGATCTTGGCATTGCTCTGAAGCGGACGCAGGATGTGCTGCTTGAACTTGGCAAGCGCAAGAAAGCGCACCAGGTTCTGATCGGCTTTGCCATGGAAACAGAGAATCTGCTGGCTAATGCACAGAAGAAGCTGGAAGGTAAGAACGCGGATTATATTGTGGCAAATTCCATTGCGGATCAGGGCGCCGGGTTCGGGGTGGATACCAATAAGATTACCATTCTGTCACATACAGGACAGAAGGCGTTTGCACTGATGAGCAAGGATGATGCGGCATGGACCATTCTGAAAGAGTGCCTGGAACATGACAGAGGAGAAAAAGATGCTGCTGGCTATTGATGTAGGAAATACGAATATTTCAATGGGAGTGCTTGCCCTTGATGAGGAAAAGATCCGCAGCTCCTTCCGTATGATCACCAAGACAGAACGCACCAGTGATGAACTTGGCGTCATCATCTATGATCTGCTGGCAAGAGCCGGGATCCAGGTGGAAGATATTGAAGGCGTCATGATTTCTTCGGTCGTACCGAAGATCATGTATACTTTGAATTCTTCCATTATCAAATACATCCACAAGACACCGATGATCATCACGCCCCGCACAAAGACGTGCATCAGGCTGATGGCTGACAATCCCAAGGCTGTAGGTGCAGACCGGATTGTAGACTGCACCTATGCCTACAGCCGTTTCAGACGTTCCTGTATCGTGGTGGACTTCGGTACGGCAACAACCTTCGACTATGTGAATGAGGCGGGGGAATTCCGCTATACGGTAATTGCGCCGGGCATCGGCATCTCTGCCAATGCTTTGTCATCCCAGACCGCCAAACTGCCGGAAATAGAAATCCGCAAGCCGCAGTCTATTCTGGGCACCAATACCATAACCGGCATGCAGGCAGGCGTTGTCTACGGCTATATCGGGACGGTGGAATACATTCTGAAGACGATGAAGAAGGAGCTGAAGGATCCGGACTGCCCGGTGCTTGCGACCGGTGGACTGGGCCGGATTATTGCCCGTGAAACAGACAGCATCGATATCTATGATCCGGATGTTGCCTATAAGGGCATCCGTATCCTGTATCAGATGAATCAGAAGTGAGACAGATTATTCTGCCTTTTCTTCTTTGGACTGACGCGGGAAAAGATGAATGGAGTCAGCCAGGACTTCCGTGACATAGACTCGTGTGCC
>ONOV01000063.1 GCA_900319505.1 uncultured Erysipelotrichaceae bacterium | reverse complement strand
GTACCAGTTCTTCTTGCCCTTTTTCAGGATGGAGAAAGAACCGTCATAGGCATCGGCCTGCTTCAGAGCATAGCTCAGATCTGTTACCTTATCGCCATTGACCTGAACAGAGCCCTGCTGGATCAGTGTTCTGGCATTGCCTTTGGACTTGGCAATACCACAGGCAACCAATGCATCAATCAGCGGCATGCCATCTTCAATGGCAGTCTTCGGAGCATCACTGAGCCCCTGTCTCAGTTCATCTGCACTCAGATCTTTGATGGAGCCATGGAAGAATGTTTCCGTGATCTTTTCCGCTGTCGCAAGACCATCTTTGCCATGGACAATTTCAGTCAGTTCTGAAGCCAGGGCTTTCTGTGCTTCACGTTTTTCCGGTGCTTCCTGCATCCGCCTTTCAAGATCCATGATCTCTTCCGGAGAACGCAGGGACAGTCTCTTGAGATAGTCAATGATATCGCTGTCCGGTGTATTCAGCCAGAACTGATAGAACTCATAGGCATTGGTACGTTCCGGATCCAGCCAGATGTTCTTTCCTTCAGACTTGCCGAACTTGGTACCGTCACTTCTTGTAATCAGCGGTGAAGTAATGCCGAATACCTGCTCATCTGCCCCGCATACCTTGCGGATCAATTCAATACCGGATGTGAGATTGCCCCATTGGTCGGAGCCGCCGATCTGCACATCACAGCCATGCAGCTTATGCAGGGACAGGAAGTCGATGGCCTGCAGAATGGTATAGGTGAATTCCGTGTAGGAAAGACCTGTATCCAGTCTCTTCCTGATCGTATCTTTCTGCAGCATGTAAGCCACATTGAACAGTTTGCCGTAGTCTCTCAGGAAATCCAGTAAAGACAGGTTTCCAAGCCAGTTATTGTTGTTTTCCATGATGGCTGCGTTCTCTCCTTCAAAGGAAAGGAACTTGGCCAGCTGGTCTTTGATGCACGCGGCATTGTGCAGTACTTCTTCGTGGCTCAGCAGCTTTCGTTCTGTTGTCGGGCGGGGATCACCGATCATGCCGGTAAAACCGCCGCATAAGGCAATCGGTGTATGGCCGGCCAGCTGGTATCTTCTCAACAGCAGAATCTGCTGCAGATGTCCTACATGCAGAGAATCCGCTGTCGGGTCAAACCCGCAGTATACAACAGTCGGCTTCTTCAGTCTTTCCACAAGACCATCATAATCCGTACAGTCCTTGACTAAACCTCTCCACTTCAGCTCTTCAATAAAATCCATGTTTTCTCCTTCACTAACGCCATATAAAAAAGGCGTTCCAATCTAAGGACGCCTTTTGCGCGGTACCACCTTAGTTCTCTTACGAGCCCTCATTACTCTTTAACGCAGATCTACGTCCGATCATTTCCTATCGGAAGCTCCCGGCTGTATTCATCCTGATACACATGTTCCCTTTCACCTGTACGGGACGTCTCTGCTGCATGGTATGCAGAACTACTCTTTCCGTTCTCAGCGATTCGATTTTAAAACCTGTATCCTGTTTTCGTCAATCCTTTGTTGTCTTGCGCGGGGTAAACAGATAGCTCAGCTCAATGATCTTGTTGGATTCCGGCTCCGGCTGCAGCATCTTGGTCATGACCCGCATGGCAACAGCACCAAGGTCATAGGAAGGAATGGAGAAAGAAGAAATCTGCGGACGCATCATGGCATTGTACTTTGTATCGATGATGCATACGACCTCCATTTCATCCGGAATGGCAATGCTGTTTTCACGGGCCGCATTGACAACTGCCATGGCCTGGGAATCACGGTTGGCAACAACAAGATCATACTTGTGTTCCTTGAACCAGTCGGCCAGGAAGGCATAGCTGGTACGGGCTGTCTGGGGAATTTCAAGATAATTTTCAAACTTCAGGCCGCGTGCTTCAAAAGCACGGGAAGCTCCCTGCAGCATCATCTTTGTGGCATACGGGTTCTTGCGGTCTTCCAGAATGGCAATATTCTGTCTGCCTTCTTCCAGATACTTGGCGGTCAGTTCAAACACTGCCTTTTCAATATCCACAAAGACAGAACATACGTTCTCACCCTTGAGCTTATTGCCGATCACAACAATCGGAATGTTATAGCGCGACAGCTCATCCATTTCCGGCATGACAAGCTTGTCATTGTAGAGAATCACCCCGTCTACTCTTGACTTGATGATATCCTCAATAACATCCTTCAGGTCGGTAATACCGGCTGTGATGGTATGCAGCATGATGTTGTAGTTATAGATCTTGGCTACATCAATCAGACCGTTGATAATCTGTCCTGTATAGGTGAAGCTGGCTTCCGGTACAACAAGACCGATGGAAGTGGTCTTCTGCAGAGCCAGTCCCTGGGCAATGGCATTGGGCTTATAGCCCAGCTTTTCAATTGCGGCCTGTACTCTCTGCTTGGTCGGCTCCTTGACTACATCGGAACCATTAATGACACGTGATACAGTTGCCAGTGATACACCGGCTTCTGTTGCTACATCATAGATCGTTACTCTTTTCATACCGCGATCCTTTCTAATCTTCAGTTTTTCTTATTGAAGAAGTCTTTTACTTTATTCACACCTTTTTCCGCCAGGTCTCCCGCCTTGCGGTTGAACTCCTGTACTTCCGGCTTGTTCACAAAGTCATCCATTGCCTTGGCGGCACTTCTGGCCGTATCATTCAGTACTTTACCGGCCTTTTCAGAAGTATTCTTCAGATCTTCCTTCTGCTTATCGCTCAGCTTGGAATCAATATAGTTCTTTGTCTTATCCAGTGCTTCTTTTCCTTTGTCCTGTACATCCTGCAGGCCTGACTTCACCTTGGGATCATTTTTGATCTCATCAATCCTGATCCTGGCTGATTCAACAGCCTTCTGTGCATTGTCTTTAATATAGCTCATCGTCTTGCTGAACTCCTCCAAATCATGCGGTTTCTCCGCTGCTTCTTTTACATCAGCGATGGACTGATTGACCGATCTGACCGTATTTTCACGGATTTCTCTGATCTTCTTCTTTGCTTCGGCAAACCGCGGAACAGATTCATCCATGTCCTTTTCTTCCCGGCTTTCTTCGCTGATTTCCTGAATCTTCTTTTTCAGATCCTCCACCGTCTTTTCAATGTCATCGATGTTTTCTCTGACATCATCCTTCTTTTCACTCATACTCATTCCTCTTTTCCTTCGGCATCTTTCTTTTCAGCATCATGTTTTGCGGCAAAATCCTTCAGATTATTCAGGCTTTCTGTCGTAAAATCAGATACCTTTCCCAATGCTTCTTCTGTCTTATCCTGTACCTTGTCTACGGAATGAGAAAGGCGGACAACCGTATCGAGAGGTGCCTGGATTTTATCCATGCTGGTATCCACTTTCTTTAAGGTAGGATCCAGGCCGTTCACCGTATCCGTCAGCTGTTCAATCAGTTTCCAGCATTTTTTCAGCAGTATACACAGAAATATCAGTGCGACTGTACCGACAATCGGCAGCAGCTCACTGCATACAATCTGCAGATCCTGAAGTAAAGCATCCATAGTTACACTCCTTTGGTCTCTTGTTTTATAATAACCTTTTAATGAAAACTTTTCAATTAAGTTGATAGCCCTTTCAGCATAAAAAAGTGGAATTGTACAAAAAAGACATCCGATTCACACAGATGTCTCATCTGACTGCTTACTTTTTCAGACTCTTCTTGTCAATGACCATGGTCTGATCGACTTCATCTTCCGGCCTGACATTGTCTTTCTTTTCTTCCGGTTCATCGTCGAAGTCCAGATCCGGGAACAGATCATCATCCTTGCTGAGGGAATCACTGTACTCCTGATCTCTGACTTTCAGAATGTCATCCAGGGAGAAATCATTGAGTTCTTCTTCCGGTGTCTTGACAGTCGGATTGGCAGGTTCACTGGCCGGTGCCGCTTCCTGGACAATACCTGTTTTCTCTTCTTCTGCAGTTACGGTACGCATGGATGCGGTAGAACCGTAAATCGGGGAAAGAACCGGTGTGATATTGCCGTCATCCTCTTCTTCCTCATGCTGGATGGAAGCGACTTTCTGCGTTGTTGTCTTCAAGGCATTCATGTCTTTTTCATCCACACCGAAGATCGGAGAAATGACCGGCTGGAAGGTATAGCCGTTTGTTTCAGGTACCTTTTCCTTCTTTTCCTTACGAACAGGCTTGGCAGGCTTTACAGTCTTCTTTTCCACTGTCTTCTTATACGGATCATCTACCGTAATGTTGAAAGAAGACTTCTTCTCTTCCTTTTTCTGGGCCGGTGGTTCCGGGAACTTCACTTCCGGGGCAGATACTTTCTGTGCCGGAACTTCCGTTGTCACATCGATCCGGTTGATATGAGGCTGTTCAGCTTTAGGTACTGCTGGTTCAACCGCAGCCGGTTCTGCTTTATGAACAGGTTCCGGTGCCGGTTCTTCCCGTACAGGCTTTGCCTTGACCGGTTCCGGCTTCTTTACTTCTTCTTCCTCTTCTTCATCATCAATATAATCATCATCCTCATCTTCAAAGAGGAGATTCTGCAGTTTCTTCAGCATATTCAATTCCTTTCTTGCCTATATACTTAGATTTTAAGCTATTTTCATAAGAATGTTAAGTTGCTTTTGGTGATTTCAGCCTTCTTCCCCTGTACCCGGCGAAGCAGTGGCACTGCTGTCCTGAATCAGAATTTCATCAATGCCGCCTTCTTCCGGCACCAGGGTTTGAAAAAGCTCCAGGCTGTCTGTGGTGTAAGTGATATCATTGCGCTTACTGTATGCTTTGATGACAGCATCCCTGTCTGCTTTCAGGCTGCGGGCAATGGCGATGGCTTCTTCCCCGCAGTCCGCAATTTCATCCAGTGTTCCCACACATATGAAATCCTCATAGGCCGTACGGACCAGCATCACCTTTATTCTGCCTGATCCATAGACATACAGGCTGTAGTCATATGTATCATCAGATACATCCGTATAGCTGCCGGATTCATGCCGGTATGGCTTTGCTGGCAGGTCATCTGCTTTCACATCAGTATAATAGACACTTCGTACAATATCTTCCACCCTGAGATTCATCCACATGCACTTTCCCTGGATGGAAAACTGTGTACATGTACCTTCCTGTTTCAGGATGCCGTCTTCCTTCTGCAGATAGTAGGAAACAAATCTGTCTTTCTGATTGGCTTTACGTATCTCACGTACCGTTGCCGAAGCAATATGCTGATCCAGTACATCTTCTGTGCTGCCGCATCCTCCCAGCAGAAGTACAAGACTGAGAGAGACTGCTGTCTTCCGTTTCATTCTCTGATTTTAGCACGTCTTTCCTTCACGGCTGTAAAACGGTAGATGGGCTGGCCTGCTTCCATGAACTTTGCTTCATATTCCGTAATGGCGTCTTCCGGGTGTTCTATCCTGCGGTAGTCAACTGAGAATGTATCAAAGATCCACCCATCATTTGAAAAACAGGTAACGCTGTCTTCAAACAGATCCTTATTATCCGTCTTCATCCGCACTTCTCCATTCTCATTCAGAACCTTTCGGTAGATGCCGAGGAACCTTTCACTGGACAGTCTTCTCTTATGGGTTTTCTTTTTCGGCCAGGGATCAGAGAAATTGAGATGAATGATATCAATTTCCTGCGGGGCAAACCATTCTTCCATATTTTCCGCTTCAATGGCAATCAGTTTCAGATGCTGCCGGGATATGCCCTGATCAATGATATGCCTGGCTGCTACCGCAGCGGCACTGCGGTCCCGTTCAATACCGATCCAGCCTTCCTCAGGATACTGTTCTGCCATGGCTGCGATATAGCCGCCCTTGCCCATGCCGATTTCCACATGCAGAACATCACACTGCAGCAGTTCTTTCCATTTTCCTTTATAGACAGAAGGATCCGCCAGGACCAGCTCCGGATGAGCTTCCAGGTACGGTTCTGCCCATTTCTTCTTACGCATCCGCATTTTTATCCTCTTTTCAAAAAAGAAGGCCTCAGCCTTCTTTCTTTTTACTCTTCACTCTTCTTACGGAAGACTCTCTTTTCGACATTGCCCTGGTCTTTATGCTCACCGGAGAAATGGCGTCTGTCGCCTCTTGCCCCATGCTGAGGACGCAGCGGCTTCTTGGGTTCAACATAGCCTTCCGGCTTTTCCATGAGTGCTTTCATGGAAACCTTGACCTTGCCGGACTCATCCACATTGGTAACCTTGACCTTGACCGTATCGCCGACATGGAGCACAGACTTGATGTCTTCTACTCTCTCCCATGACAGATCCGATACATGCAGCAGAGCATCCGTGGAACCGAACAGATTGACAAAGGCATAGGAATCACGTACTTCGATGACTTCTGCATCAAAGACATCGCCGACCTTGGCTTCTCTGACCAGATCATTGATAATGCCCATCGCCTTGTCGATCATTTCCTGATCTGTATGGTACAGCACAACATTTCCATCATCATCGATATCGATCTTGATGTCATCGCATTCTTCGATGATCTTATCAATCTGTTCGCCGCCCTTGCCGATGACAATACGGATCTTATCCGTCGGAATGGTCATGCGGCCATACTTCGGCGCCCACTTGGAGACATGATCACGCGGTGCGCTGATGGCTGTTTCCATGTTATCGAGAATTTCCATTCTGCCTTTATGTGCCTGGGCCAGTGCTTCCTTGAGAATCTCATAGGAAATACCGGTTACCTTGATATCCATCTGCAAAGCCGTAATGCCTTCTCTTGTACCGGCTACCTTGAAGTCCATATCGCCATAATGGTCTTCCATACCCTGGATATCCGTCAGGATGGAATAGGTATCACCAACCGTGATCAGCCCCATGGCAACACCGGCTACCATGGCCTTGATCGGCACACCGGCAGCCATCAATGACATGGTACCGGCACAGATGGAAGCCTGGGAAGAAGAACCGTTGGATTCCAGTACTTCTGCACAGGTACGGATAGCATACGGGAATTCCTCCACACTCGGCAGCACCTGCTTCAGGGCTCTTTCACCAAGAGCGCCATGACCGATTTCACGTCTGCCCGGAGAGCCCATACGGCCGACTTCACCAACAGAGAACGGCGGGAAGTTGTACTGGTGCATGAATCTCTTTTCCTTGACCGGGGTCAGATCATCCACTTCCTGGGCGTCGCTTAACGGACCAAGGGTAGTGATGGACATGACCTGTGTCTCACCTCTTGTAAACATGGCAGAACCATGTACCCGCGGCAGTAGATCCACCTGGGAATCCAGAGGTCTCAATTCATCCAGTGCTCTGCCGTCCGGTCTGATCTTTTCTTCTGAGATCAGTCTTCTGACTTCACCCGCTTCAATCTCAACACCATATTCATGGGCCTGCTTGACCGCCTTGTCACGGGCTCTGTCATCTTCCCATTCCAGTTCAGCTACTCCGTCAGCCATCTCATTGATGATTTCATCAATGGTATTGTATCTTTCAAGCTTTCCCTTGATCGAAACAGCTTCTCTGATGCGCTCTGCTCCATTCTTGTCAATATACTCTCTGACCACAGGATTGATCTCATAGAGCACAACTTCCATTTTCGGCTTGGCGCATGCCGCAATGACTTCTTCCTGAATGGCACACAGTTCCTTGATTGCCTCATGTCCTGCCATCAGAGCCTTCAGCATATCATCTTCAGAAACTTCCTTCGCCCCGGCTTCAACCATATTGATGGCCTGTTTTGTACCGGCAACGGTCAGATCGATCTCTGCCTGTTCCATCTGCTCTACCGTCGGGTTGATGATGTACTCATCCCCGATCTTGCCTACCTTGACTCCGGCTACCGGTCCATTGAACGGAATGTCGGACACGCAGAGTGCCAGGGAAGAACCGAACAGAGATGCCATCTCATTGGAGCAGTCCGGATCGCTGGAGAATACAGTATTAACTACCTGTACCTCATTGCGGAAGCCCTCCGCAAACAGCGGACGGATCGGACGGTCAATCAGACGTGCCGTCAGGGTTGCGTGTTCAGTCGGTCTGCCCTCTCTTCTCAGAAAGCCGCCCGGAATCTTTCCGGCCGCATACATCTTTTCCTGATAGACAACGGTCAGCGGGAAAAAATCCGTATCCTTTGCCTCATGGGATGCCGTTGCGGTTGATAATACAACGGTATCATCGTAACGGACCAATACGGATCCGCCGGCCTGCTTAGCGATTTCACCGTTTTCTACAGTGATCGTACGGCCGTGAAACTGCCAACTTTTCTTGTACTTTTCCATTTTTCTGTACTTTTTCTCTTTCTCGTCTTCGTCTTAACGTAATATTTTCAACTCGTTAATCATAACACAACAATACCGCATGCAAAAGACAGGAAAACAGAAAGAAAAACCTGCCGCGGAGGCAGGCTCTGATGCATTATGATTCTGTCTTCCAGAGTCCGTGCAGATTGCAGTAGGCATACACGGCTGTGGCCGGTTCATCATCCAGGAAGTCCACACAGGGCGCATCCCCCGGATTGAGATAGGCAACCCGGAATCCCTTGGCAGACTGCAGAACAATAAACTCAATGTAATGTTCCGGGATCATCGGATGCGGTGTGCTGCCGATCGATACCGTTACCTTATTATTCTCACGGGTAACCACCGGTACATGCTTCTCGACAGCCGCATCAACGGTATTGGGCTTCAGCAGCTCCATCTCCTCGCCGCAGCACATGGTCGGACATCCGGACGGATATACCATGATGACGATCTTGCCGCACTTCCGGCATCTGTAAATCTTAAGCTCTTCCATAAATTTCCTCCTTCTTTCCAATGTTCTGACATACTGTTCCACATCGTCAGGCATTGACTCCATGAGCTTTTCCTTTTCTTTATGTGTTTTCTGTTTGACGGCATATTCCTGTGCCATCGCTTTCTTTTTTGTATCATAACATTGTGCGTAAACTAATGCAATCGGATGGTGTGAGCGCGTATATTTCGCCCCTTTTCCCGCTTTGTGCACATGGAAGCGGTGTACCGGATCCGTGCTCCAGCCGGTATAATACGATCCATCTTCACACCTGATGATATAAACCCAGTTCATTCCACACTCTTCAGGCTTTCTACCATCCGGACTCTGTGAATCCTGGAGCGCATGAACAGATTCACAAGAATCCCGAACCCCACGGTCAGACATACCGATATCACCATGGACAGCGGTTTTACCGTTCGGCCAAGCATCATCTGTTCGGTTTCCACCATCTTCATGATCTGATGGTGCAGAGCAATACCGAGCGGAACCCCGCATACTGCCCCGAAGAGTGTCAGCACATTATTCTCCCGGAAGATATAATTCTCAACTTCCTTCTTCCGGAAGCCCAGCACCTTCAAAGTAGCGATCTCCCGCTCCCTTTCAGCAATGTTCACATCAATCAGATTGCCAAGCACAACAAAGGCAAGGGTCATGGATGCCAGAATAATAACCATTATAATCAGGCCGATCGACGCAATCATCGTATCAAACGAAGCTCTTTCACTGTCCGCAAAGCTCAATGAAACCAGATCCTTCTCCTGCATCAGTGTATCCTTGAGATAATCGGTATCATCCTTGCTCTTTAATAACAGCCAGACTTCAGATGCCTTCTTTCCCGCTGCTTTCTCATAGGTGCTTTCCCGCATGAAGCAGGCGTGTCCGATATACATTTCCGTAATACCGGCCACCCTGACTTTCATGGACGTGCCTTCTTCATCCTGCAGGGTCATTGTATCCCCTGCGGAAAGTCCAAGCATCTCCGCCAGTTTTTCATCAATAACAGCCCCGTCTTCAATGGATAATGCCTGGCGGCCGACACGGGTGCGGGGACGGACCGCCTGTTTCATCGCCGCATCATCTTCAAACAGTTCCACATTGAAAGAATGTTCTGTTCCATCATTCTCTTGGGCACTGGAGCTAAAGCCATGGATGATTTCCACACCTTTTACTCCATCCATCTTTCCGATCTTTTCCGCCAGGGTCTTTACCTCACGGTCCGTTAAAAGAGAAGATACCTGCGCCCGGATCTGATACTGATAGATTTCATCATACTGGATGTTCACCATTTTGCTCAGAGAATCACGCACACCAAATCCCGTCACTAATAGAGCCGTACAGCCGGCCACCCCGGCAATGGTCATCCAGAAGCGTTTGGGATCACGGACAATATTGCGGATCGTCACCTTCCAGCTGAACGAGATCTTCTTCCATAAAGATGGGAATCTCTCCAGAAACATTCTCTTTCCGGCCTTCGGTGCTTTGGGCCGCAGCAGCTGCGCCGGCACTTCTTTCATTTCACTGCCGGCCGCAATCGCCGTAGTAACAAGCATGACGCTTAGAAAGACAACATCCATCAGGAAATACAGCTTCCAATCCATGGCCAGCACCATATCCGGCAGAGTGTACATCAGCTTCCAGGTGTTATAGACAACAGCCGGAAATACCGCCATACCGACAATGACCCCGCCGACTTCACCGCTTACACAGGCAATCAATGCATACAGCAGATACTTCTTCATGCAGTCGCTGCGGCTGTAGCCCAAGGCTCTGAGAATACCGATCTCGCCTCTTTCTTCGCTGACTGTACGGGACATTGTTGTCATACAGACAAGGGCTGCCACCAGAATGAAGAAGATCGGAAACAGGAAGCCGATGGCGGCCATCTGATCCACACTGGCTTCATAGGAAGCAGAGGCATAATGCTGTTTACGGGTCAGCACAGTCCATTGATTCTCCTCCATGGCATCAATCTCTGCCCTGGCATCCGTCAATTTCTGATATGCTTCAGCCAGCTTTTCCTGTCCTTCCATCTTCTGACTTTCAAGCTCGCTTCTTGCCTGATCGATTTCCTTCTGGCCCTGCCGCAAGGCAGCAGAGGATTCGGCAAGCTTCTGCTTTCCCTCTTCGATCTGCTCTCTGCCTTCTTCAATGGATGCCTTCAGCTCTTCTCTGCCATTTTTCACTTCCGCCAGTTTCTGATTCAGTTCATTCTTCTGACTTTCCAGCTGCGACAATGCCGTACTGCATAAGCCGGTATACTGCTCGTTCAATGTATCAAAAGCTGCACCAAGACCATCCCTGTTATTCTTCTCTATATAAGTGTCCAGGGAAGCTTCTGTTTCATTGATGGAAGTAATCGCATCATTATCATAGGCAGAAAGATTTTCTCTGATTGAAGCAAGGCCTGCATCAATCTGAGCAATACCGGCCTGGATTTCTTTCTGCTTTGTCACAGTACTCTGCTGGATCTCTCCTGCTGTCTTATCCTGCCAATCCGGATCCAGATCATTCAGACCCTGGCGGTATGGTGAATCCTCGGCCAGCACATCAGAAAGAACAGATGTGCTGTCGATCTGTGAAAGAGCAGCCTGCAGGGCACTGCAGTTCATCTCACTTTCCACTAATGCTTCCTGCCTGGAAAGCAGATCCGTACACTGAAGTGACAGGGAAGTCATGTTCTTCTTTCCTTCTTCAATCTGTAAAAGACTGTCATTGATCTGTTTTTCAGCTGCGTCAAGCTCTGCAGTCTTTGTCTTTTCCGTGCTGTTCAGTCCGGTTTCACTGTCCTTCAGCTGTCTGCCTGAAGCGGCAATCTCCTCCCATCCTGCATTGATTTCATTCTGCTTTTCATTGAGGGTATTCTCACCTTCACTGATCTTTGTTTCAAAGTCACTCGACTGTGTCTTATATTCATTCAGACCATCCTGACAGGAAGCCATGGCTTTCTCTTTGATTTCATTGTAAGTATCTTCCTGACGCGAAGCAGCAAGCTTTTCCAGACGTTTCTTTACCGTATCGACATAGTCATGGTATTCATCCGAGAAAGCATCGTACTGGGCACCTTTTTCCGTCAGGATGTCAGCTTCCATATCATCTTCAATGGCAAACGCATCTTCATTTACATACAGGAATGTTTCAATACTGCGGTTGGACAGGATACTGGACTCCCGGCTGTGATCCAGATAGAGCGGGGTCTGTACAAGACCTGTAATCACCACTTCATCCTGGGAAAGATATGTATCAAGATCATCCTCAGGGCGGCTCAGTCTGACCGTATCGCCGATCCTGAAGTATGAAACATCACCCGTACTGTACTCTGCCAGCGCTTCATTATCTTTTTCCGGCAGTCTGCCTTCCTTCAGCACAAAAGAATTGATCGTATCATCCGGATCATAGGAATGTACTCGGGTGATATAGGAATCATTTCCATCCGATGCCATCACATCCGCAAACTTCTTTCCTTCCACTTTCTTAACACCTTTAATCTGACGGATCGCATCAAGATCTTCCGCACTGAATCCATAGCCCGAGTAGATCGTAATATCCTTGAGATGACAGGCATCATCATAGCGGTCCACCGACCTGTCCATAATCGTGGAAGAAGAATAGACGCCCATGAAAAAAGCAATCCCTATTGCAATAATCGCCATCAGGGTAATAAAGCGGCTTCTTGTTCTGCGGATCATCCGCAGCGTATTTTTCATGGCTGTCTTTTTCATCTTTCTACCACTGAATATCCTTTACACTGACCGGATGAGCATTGCCTTTTTCTGACTCCACCCTTCCATTCTTAATGGTATAGACCTTATCGCCCATCGGACATAAGGCAAGATTATGGGTAATGACTACAACTGTACGGCCGGTTCTGCGGCATGTATCCTGCAGCAGCTGCAGGATCTGCCGGCCGGTCACATAGTCCAGTGCTCCTGTCGGCTCATCACACAGCATCAGCTTGGGATTTTTGGCCAGGGCTCTTGCGATGGCAACCCGCTGCTGTTCACCGCCGGAAAGCTGGGAAGGAAAGTTATACATGCGCTCACCAAGGCCTACTTCTTTCAATGTTTCCGCCGGATCCAGCGGATCATGGCAGATTTCATTGGCCAGTTCCACATTTTCAAGTGCCGTCAGATTCTGAACAAGATTATAGAACTGAAAGACAAAGCCGATATCGAACCGGCGGTAGTCCGTCAGCTCTCTTTCATTCATCTGATCTATTCGTCTGCCATCCACAGTGATCTTTCCACCGGTACACGTATCCATCCCGCCTAACAGATTCAGTATCGTTGACTTGCCGGCACCTGAAGCGCCGGCAATGATGACAAACTGTCCTTTCTCAATGGAAAGGTCAATGCCGTTCAAAGCATGAATATCGATTTCACCGGCATGGTAGTCTTTTCTCACCTGCTCAAATTGTATATATGACATGGATTTTCCTCTTTTTTTAAGCTTACTCAAAGAAGTGATTCCATACAAGCCAAAAGAAAACCGATACACCATACGGCATACCGGTTCACTGCAGTCATTCAATTACTTACGCAGACCCAGCTTCTTGACCAGCTCTCTGTAACGGTTGACATCCGTTCTCTTGAGGTAGTTCATGAGGCTTCTTCTGCGTCCAACCATCTTCATCAGACCTCTGTTGGAAGAGTAGTCCTTCTTGTTGGCCTTCATATGCTCAGTGAGACGGTTGATCTGTTCTGTTAACAGAGCGACCTGTACTTCTGTGCATCCTGTATCGCCTTCCTTGCGGCCATACTCCTTGACGATTTCTGCAACCTTTTCTTTTTCTAACATCTTATTTTCCTCTTTCTTTCTATGTCCTTCTGATCCGAGTCATACGTATGAGGAAGCGTATTACCCAGCCCAAAAGCTTTGTCATATTATCACAGTTTTCCGCTTCTCTGCAATACTTTTCACATCAGTTCAACAAGAACACTGTTAAGAATCTCATAGCCTCTGTCTGTGGCTCTGATCCAGCCATCCTTTTCTTCAAGCAGCCCCTTCTCCATCAGCTTCTGACTCTTTTTTCCGAATCTGACCCTGTAGTCCTCATCAAACCTGTCCCGGTAAGCAGAAAGCTTCATTCCTTTCTTCAGCCGCAGATTCATCATGACCATTTCAAACTCTTCATCCTCTCTGGAAAGAGGAATCATGTCACGATGGGCCGGGTCTTTCAGATAGGTTCTGATGTTCTTTGTATGGTCATAACGGGCATGGTTTTCCTTCCCGCTTGCCCCGCAGCCCAGTCCGATGAAATCCTCATAGTGCCAATAGGTCAGATTGTGTCTGCTTTCATAACCGGCATGGGCAAAGTTTGAGATTTCATACTGCTGATAGCCGCAGGCAGGCAGCGTCCTGCAGATCCATTCATACATATCTGCTTCGCTGTCTTCATCAAGACTCTTTATACCGGTTCTGCCGAAAACGGTATTTGCTTCAATAGTCAGCGAATACAGGGAAAGATGCTCCGGCTCAAGAGAGACGGCATCCTGCACGCTTTTCTGCAGAATGGCCATGGTCTGATCAGGAAGTGAGTACATAAGATCCAGAGAAAGATTATCAATGCCGGCCTGATGCAGGATAGAAACAGCATGTTTCACATCCGCAAAGGTATGTCTTCTTCCGATTCTTCTTAACAGTGCATCATCGCTTGTCTGCAGCCCCATGGATACCCGGTTCACCCCATGCATGACCATGCAGGAAGCCTTGTCAGCATTCACAGTTTCCGGATTGACTTCCATCGTATACTCAATCACATCTTTACGGTATGGATCAAAAAGAGACAGCATCGCATCCAGTTCTTTGAGCGATAAGACACTTGGCGTACCGCCGCCGATATAGATCGTCTTCAAAGAAGAAGAGATGGGATACATTTCCATCTCTTTTCGCAGGGCAGAAAGCCATTTCTGCACCAGTTCTTTTTGATAGACAGCATGAGCAAAGTCGCAGTACGAACAGATCGCATCACAGAACGGCACATGCACATACAGTGCTTCAGCCTTTTTTCTTTGCGGTGTCATCATCCACCGACAGAACCGCCATGAACGCTTCCTGAGGAATCACAACCGATCCGACCGCTTTCATGCGCTTCTTACCTTCCTTCTGTTTCTCCAGCAGTTTCTTCTTACGGGAAATATCACCGCCGTAGCACTTGGCCAGAACATTCTTTCTTAACGACTTGATATTGGTACGGGCGATGATCTTGCCGCCGATGGCGGCCTGTACCGGAATCTCAAACTGCTGCTTGGGGATGAGATCCTTGAGCTTTCTTGTGATCAGGGAACCTCTGTTATAGGCATCTTCCCGATGCACGATAACCGAAAGCGCATCGACCATTTCTCCATTCAGCAGGATATCCATCCGGACAAGATCCTCTTCCCGATAGCCGATGATCTCATAGTCCAGCGACGCATAGCCTCTGGTAGAAGACTTCAGCCGGTCAAAGAAATCATAGATGATCTCACTTAAAGGCAGTTCATAGATGATATTGTTGCGTCCTTCATCGATGACATCCATGCCTTTATAGATGCCTCTTTTATGCTGGCAGAGGTCCATGACCCCGCCGATATAGGCATCCGGTACCATGATCTCCGCTCTGACAAACGGTTCTTCAATATGATCAATTCTGGCCGCATCCGGCATCTTGGCCGGGTTGTCAACCGGAATCATCGTGCCGTCAGACAGATAGCAGTGATAGATAACGGATGGCGCTGTGGCAATCAGATCCAGATTGTATTCCCGTTCCAGTCTTTCCTGCACAACATCCATATGCAGCAATCCCAGAAACCCGCACCGGAAACCGAAGCCAAGGGCCTGGGATGTTTCCGGTTCATACTGCAGCGACGCATCATTGAGCTGCAGCTTATCCAGGGCATCATGCAGGTCTTCATACTTGGCCGCATCACTTGGATACAGGCCGCAGTAAACCATCGGATTCATCTTCTTATAACCGGCCAGAGGCTGTTTTGCCGGACGATCGGCATGAGTGATCGTATCACCGACCCGTACATCATGAATATCCTTGATCGATGCCGCAACCCAGCCGACATCCCCGCAGATCAGCTTATTGACCCTGACTTCCTTCGGGTTGCGGATACCGGCTTCCAGCACTTCATATTCACTGCCGGTAGCCATGAAGCGGATCTTATCACCGACCGCCAGTTCACCTTCCCGGATACGGATCAGAGCGATGACACCCCGGTAGGGATCATAGAAGGAATCAAAGACAAGAGCCTGCAGCGGATTGTCCGGACTGCCGGACGGTGATGGAATTTTCTCCACGATCTGTTCCAGCACCTTATCTACATTCAGGCCGGTACGGGCACTGATGCAGGGCGCATCCGAACAGTCAAGGCCGATGATATTCTCAATCTCCTTCTTTGTTTCCTCCGGCTGGGCATTGTTCATATCCACTTTATTGATGACCGGAATGATCTCAAGATCATTATCCAGTGCGAGATACGTATTAGCCAGGGTCTGAGCCTGTACACCCTGGGTGCTGTCCACAACCAGGATTGCCCCTTCACAGGCCGCCAGCGACCGTGATACTTCATAGGAGAAGTCCACATGCCCTGGGGTATCAATGAGGTTGAACAGGTATTCTTCCCCGTTTTTGTATTTATAGGAAAGCTGTACGGCATTGAGCTTGATCGTAATGCCTCTTTCTCTTTCCAGATCCATATCATCCAGCAGCTGCGCCTTCATATCTCTTTCCTTGACCGTATCTGTCATTTCCAGAATCCGGTCTGCCAGCGTGCTCTTGCCATGATCAATATGAGCAATAATACAGAAATTTCTAATATGTTTCTGATCCATCAGTCAAATCTCTTTCCTGTTACTTCCTTTTCCATGCCGTTGCGGAATGCCTGGGCATTCATCCGCTTATGTCCTTCCATCTGCATTTCCAGAACATGAATCACGCCGCCATCCGCAGCCACCAGCATACTGTCGCGGTCAAATCCCATTATCGTACCGGGTGCCTCCTGACAGTTCTTTACTTCCCTGCGGACTTTATAGAACTTCATCCGCTTTCCTTCCAATAGACCATATGGCAGCGGCCAGTCAATCAGCCCCCGGATATGGTTGTACAGCGCATTGATCTTCTCCTTTTGGAAGTGAACCTGTTCAAATTCCCGCGGAATGGTATGACATACCGTTACCTGACTTTCATCCTGTGCCTTTCCCACCAGCTTCCCGGCAAGATACAGCGGCAGATTATCCTTCAGCAGCTGCACGGAAGCCTCTCTGAGCCTTGGTTCCATATCCGCTTCCGTATCATCCGGACCGATCGGCAGCTTCACCTGGGCATATACCCTGCCGGCATCCATGGCATGGGTCATCTCCATCAGGGAAACACCCGTTTCAGTGTCTCCGTTGATAATCGGAAAGTGCATTGGCGAAGCGCCTCTGTATTTAGGTAAAAGAGAAGGATGAATGTTGAGACAGCCTTTTTCAGGGCACGCCAGAATATCATCCGGGACAATCTGTCCATAGGAACATGTAATAATCAGATCCGGTTTCAGATCCGTTACCAGATGGCTTTCCTTTCTGAGTTTTTCCGGCTGCAGACACGGTATGCCCATTTCAATGCATAATGCATGAACCGGTGTCGCCGTGATAATGTGCTTTCTTCCCACCGGACGGTCCGGCTGTGAAACCGCCGCAATGACATTGTATTTCTCTTCTTTCAGCATCTTCAGAATGGCACAGGAGAACGTACCGGTACCGAAGAAGATGATCTTTTCCTGAAACATGCGTGAGACCTCCTTCATAAAGCTATCTCATTATAGCGAAAAACAATCTGTCTGTATAATCCTGTCCTTTCGTTAAAACCCGCTTCGAATCCCATTTTTTCCGCTTTTTCTGTGATTGCATTTTAACAATTGCTTTGTTATAATGCAGAAGCGTATCAGAGAAACGGAGGTGTTATTATGGCAAATATCAAGTCACAGAAAAAGCGCGCAATCACCAATCTGAAGAGACAGAACGCCAAGGCTGGTGAAAAGAGTGAACTCAAGACAGCAATCAAGGCTGTTAAGACAGCAGTTGCGAATAACGATAAGGAAGCAGCGGCTGCCGCATACAACCATGCGAACAAGCTTCTTGACAAGGCAATCGTCAACGGTATCAAGAAGAAGAATTACGTTGCCCGTCAGAAGTCCAGACTCGCCAAGGCTGTTAATAACATTGCGTAATAAATACAGAGAACTGCTCAGCAGTTCTTTTTTTTCCGTTTATACTGGTTATATGAAAACAGAAAAAATACAGATCTTCAAACCTGAAGAATATCATTACACGGGTAATGGCACATTCATCCCGACCCTCAAAACCTATCTGCACGATGATGGTAAAAAACGTCCTGCTATCATTGTCTGTCCCGGCGGTGCCTATCGCTATACAACCCCGGCTGAAGCCCACCTGCCGGCCATGTACTTCTTCCATCATGACTTTCAGGCCTTTGTTCTGCAATACTCTGTCAATGTGCTGAACGACACGCCTCTATTGGATCAGCCCATGCATGATCTTGCCCGTGCCATCCGCTTCATCCGTAAAAACAGTGATTTTTTCCATATTGATCCTGATCAAGTCGTCATCCTCGGCTTCTCCGCAGCCGGCCATCTCTGTGCCAGCGTTTCCATTTACTATGAAAAGATCAGAGATACGGATCCTTCATACAATGCCATATCCGCAAGACCTGATCTTACCCTGTTAGGCTATCCGGTTATTACCATGAAGGAATTCACCCATCAGGGCACCAAAGAAGCGCTGCTTGGAAAGTCAGCTGATACAGATGCCGTTGAGAAGTACAGCCTGGAAGATCATGTTCATGAAGATATGGCCCCGGTCTTTCTGTTTCATACCGTCACTGATGAAGCCGTACCGG
>ONOV01000066.1 GCA_900319505.1 uncultured Erysipelotrichaceae bacterium | reverse complement strand
TGAAACAAGAAGCTGGACGTTTTATCAGCTGGAACAGTTCCTGACTTATAAAGCGCGTGCAGCAGGAAGTGAAGTGCTGAAAGCAGACAGGCATCATGATACACACGAATACGTATGTAACTGCTGCGGATATCGGTCAAATGATGACCGTGCTGGTGCCATGAACATTTATCAGTTCGGCACAATGTATGCCTCTGTACTCCTTAACTGCAGGCTTCGCCCCTTCAGGGTCGGGGTAATTGACGTGAAACCTCAGGCAATTACCGCTAACAGAATCAGAATCACAACAAGCGCAGTGAGAAGAATGGAAACTGTAATGATGTTTCTTTTCTTCTCTTTTTCACGGATCATCTTTACCGGTTCATAGCCGTGTTTCAATAAATCATTCACATCATAAACACGCTTACAGTAAGGACACTGGATCTTCTTCTGCTGTCCATCTATTTCAAGGACCCTGCCGCACTGCGGGCATACTGTTTTTACCTTCATATTCTTCATACCCTAAGAATAGCATACAAAAAAGATCTGTATGCCTAGTGCACATACAGATCTTTTATTGCTTTATTCTTCTTCCACCGCTTCATCCGCATCCGGTTCATCATCTACTTCGCCGGCAATTGGTGTGACATCTTCTTCATCCTCTTCCGGTTCAATGATGGAAATCGCCGATACTCTGGAATCACCCTTGAGGTTGATCACCTTGACGCCGCCGGCACTTCTGCTGTAGACGCCTACTTGTTTCAAAGAGATGCGGATCAGAATACCGTCAGTTGTCATGATCATGCAGTCTTCATCGCCATTGACTGCTCTGAGCGCAATCAGCTGGCCGATCCGATCAGAATCCTTCAGCACCTTCACGCCTTTGGCACCACGGTTGGTGGTACGGATCGTATCCAGTTCAGACTTCTTGCCAAAACCATTCTCAGATACGGTCAGGATATACTTTCCTTCCGTATCCAGTGCTGTTCCAACAACTGTACCGCCATCGGTATTGAAGCCTCTGACACCCATGGAAGTACGGCCGGAAGGACGAACCAGATCTTCTCTGAACCGTACCGCCTTGCCGTTGGAACCGGCAATGATGACTTCGTTATTCCCGGTTGTACCTTTGACAAAGGCAAGTTCATCGCCTTCTCTTAACGTAATAGCCTTCTTGCCGTTCTTCATGATATTGGCAAATTCTTCAATCGGTGTTCTCTTGACCAGACCCTGTCTAGTCACAAAGAACAGATACTTCACCGCATCATCGCCTTCGGCACTGTAATGTACCATGGCCTTGATTTTTTCGGTCTTGTCCATGGCAATGATATTGATGATCGGAATGCCCTTGGATGTTCTTGAGAATTCAGGTATGTTATAGCCCTTGATCCTGAACACCCTGCCGGTATCCGTGAAGATGAGCAGATAGTCATGGGTAGAAAGGTTGACGAACTGTTCAATGTTGTCATCCTTGTTGAGCTCCATGCCCTTGATGCCCTTGCCGCCGCGGTTCTGTACCTTGTAGGTATCCGAAGGAATACGCTTTATATAGCCATTGGAAGACAGCGTGATGATAACATTTTCAACCGGAATCAGATCTTCATCTTCCATGTCAGCCGGTGCATCAATGATTTCACTTCTTCTCGGCGTACCGTACTTGTCCTTGATCACAAGCAGTTCATCCTTGACGATCTGTACGACTCTTTCATGATGTCCGAGAATATCTTCCAGGTCAGCGATCTTAATCAAAAGATCCTGGTATTCTGTTTCAATCTTTTCTCTTTCAAGACCGGTGAGTCTTCTGAACTGCATATCAAGAATTGCCTTGGCCTGAATCTCATCAAGACCAAAGCCGTCCATCAGTCTCGGCATGGCTTCATTGGCATCTCTTGAATCACGTATTGTATGAATGATGGCATCCAGATTATCGACTGCAATCCTTAAGCCTTCAAGGATATGGGCTCTGTCCTTTGCCTTCTTCAGATCAAACTGCGTCCTTCTGACAATGACTTCTTCCTGGAACTTCACATAGCCTTCGATCAGTTCCTTCATGGAAGCCTGACGGGGTGCCCCGTCAAACATGACTACGTTATTGACACCGAAGGTAGACTGCAGCGGAGAAAGCTTGTACAGCTGGTTCAGAAGCACTTCCGGCTGGACATCCTTACGCAGTTCCAGAACGACTCTGATGCCGTCCATATTGGACTCATCACGCAGATCGGTAATGCCTTCAATCTTCTTTTCTCTGGCCAGAGCTGCGATCTTTTCGACCATGTTAGCCTTGTTGACAGCATAGGGAATCTCATAAATGATGATTCTCTTTTTGCCGTTAGGCATATCCTCAATGCGGGTCTTGCCGCGCATGATGATGGTGCCGCGTCCTGTTTCAAAGGCTTTGCGGATTCCGCCCCGGCCGATGATAAAGCCGCCGGTCGGGAAGTCCGGTCCCTTGATGTACTGCATCAGTTCAGATGT
>ONOV01000197.1 GCA_900319505.1 uncultured Erysipelotrichaceae bacterium | reverse complement strand
CGTGAATACCGGTAACTTTATAATCCTGATCTTCTACAGCCTTCTTCAGGACAGCATCGTCCACATCTTCAGTTAATACGACGACAGCTTTCCCGGCATTATGATCTGCACTGGCGCTTTCTACACCATCCACTGCCTCCAGAGCCTTCTTGACTCTCGCCTCGCAATGCTCACACATCATGCCTTCTACATCAAGTGTCTTTTTCATGTCAGTATCCTCCTTGTTTTTTTCTATTCCGACATATTCATAGTCCTGTCCTTCGACAGCTTCTTTTATTCTGCTTTCGGCAACCGGATAACTCATTTCAATCACAGCTGTACCGCTGGTATGATCCGCCTTGACGGATGTTACCCCATCCAGTGCGCCGATGGCTTTCTGGATTCTGTTTTCACAATGTTCGCACATCATACCGCTGATTTTTACGGTTTCTTTCATTGTGCTTTCTTCTGTCTGTGCTGTTTCTTCTTTCTTTTCTTCTTCGCTTTCAGGCAGAGCCGGATGTTTCATCGGTCTGTCTTTAGACGCGTCATGAAGTTTGAAGAGATTCAGTCTCAACGCATTCATGCATACCGTGAAGGAAGAAAGAGACATGGCCGCCGCCCCGATCATCGGGTTCATCATATACCCATATACACCGGCTGCCAGAGGAATGCAGATGAGGTTGTAGAAGAATGCCCAGAAAAGATTCTCATGAATGTTTATGAGAGCAGCACGGGAAAGTCTGACCGCAGCGGATACGTCGGTGAGCCTGCTGTTCATCAGAACAACATCTGCACTGTCGATCGCAACATCTGTTCCTGCCCCGATGGCAATGCCTGTATCCGCTCTTGTCAATGCCGGCGCATCGTTGATGCCGTCACCTACCATGGCGACTTTGCCGCGCTTCTGCAGTCTTCTGATCTCTGCTTCCTTGCCATCCGGCAGAACACCGGCAATGACATGATCAACCCCGGCCTTGGCGCCGATCGCTTTTGCGGTCTTTTCGTTATCACCGGTAATCATGACAACTTCAATACCCATATTCTGCAGTTCCTGTACCGCCTGGCGGGAGTCTTCCTTAATGACATCCGCAACCGTAATTACACCAAGCAGCTTTCCTTCTTCTTCAAAGAACAGCGGTGTCTTGCCTTCTTCGGAAAGTGCTTCACTCTTCTCTTTCAGATCAGAAGGAATCGTGCACAGTGTGCTGATGAACTTTGCATTGCCGGCATGCGCTTTCTTTGTGCCGATCACTGCTTCAAGACCATGTCCGCTCAATGCTTTGAAGTCACTGACATCATCACATGTCAGTCCTTCTGCCTCAGCTTTTTCTATTACAGCCTGAGCCAGCGGGTGTTCGCTCTTCTTCTCCATCGCATAGGCACTTGTCAGAAGTTCTTTTTCATCAACACCTTCAGATGGCAGGATGTCGGTCACCGCCGGTTTGCCGGTGGTGATGGTACCGGTCTTATCCAGGGCAACAATCTGGGTTCTGCCCGCATTTTCAAGAGCTTCGCTTGTCTTGAAAAGGATACCGTTTTTTGCACCCATGCCATTGCCTACCATGATGGCAACCGGCGTGGCAAGCCCCAGTGCACAGGGACATGAAATGACTAGAACAGCAATGGCTCTTTCCAGAGCAATAGAAACACCGACACCCCTGATCAGCCATACAATCATGACAAGCAGCGCAATACTCATGACAGTCGGAACAAATATACCGGAGACCTTATCCGCAATACGGGCAATCGGTGCCTTGGTAGCAGCCGCATCACTGACCATGTGAATGATCTGGGAAAGGGTTGTGTCTTCGCCGACTCTGGTCGCTCTTGCCTTGATATAGCCTGATGTATTGATGGTTGCAGCACTGACCGTGTCATCCACGCTCTTATCAACCGGTACGGATTCACCCGTCAGAGCACTTTCATTAACAGCGGTTGAACCTTCAATGATGACACCGTCAACCGGAATACTTTCACCCGGTCTGACAACAAATGTATCACCGGTTCTGACTTCATCAATGCCGACTTCCACTTCCTGGCCGTTGCGCAGCAGTGTTGCTTTCTGCGGTGCCAGTTTCATCAGCGATTTCAGGGCATCGGTTGTTCTGCCTTTACTCATGGCTTCCAGCATCTTGCCTACGGTAATGAGTGCCGGTATCATGGCTGCACTTTCAAAGTACAGCTGATTGTGATACATATGCATGGCTATTTCCGGATCCTCTGCACCAGTCAGTCTGTACAGAACATACAATGACCAGCCAAAGGACACAGAAGAGCCTAGCGCAACCAATGTGTCCATATTCGGTGCCCCATGAATCAGGGAGTTGAAACCGGATGTGAAAAACTTCTTATTGATTAACATGACCCAGAAAGCAAGAATCATCTGGGTAATAGCAAGTGCCATGTAATTTCCTTTAAAAAAAGAAGGAAGCGGCCAGTTCCACATGTTATGCCCCATGGAAATATACATGAGCGCTAACAGAATCACGATGGACTTGATCAGTCTTTTCTTCAGCAGCGGTGTTGTTCTGTCTTTCAGCGCATCTTCTTCCGCAGCCAGTCTGGCACTGGCACTTTCTGTCTGGGCAGCCGCGTCCTTCGGCTTTGCCCCATAGCCTGCTGCTTCAACAGCAGCGACAATGTCACCAGGCTTGGCAGTTCCTTCAACACCCATGGAATTGGTCAGCAGAGAAACCGAACAGGATGTGACACCGGGCACTTTGGACACAGCCTTTTCCACTCTTGCCTGACACGCCGCACATGACATGCCTGTAACAACATATTGTTCCATTAAATCTCAATCCTCTTTCTATTTCATCAGCTTCTGCAGAAGCTCAACGAGATCATCCACTGCCTTCTCATCACCGGCTTTGATGTCATCCACAACACAGCCTTTGATATGACAGCCAAGCAGAACCTTGTTGAAACTGTTCAATGCACTCTGTACCGCCGAAACCTGTACCAGGATATCCGGACAGTACATATCGTTTTCCACCATCTTTTCGATGCCTCTGATCTGTCCTTCCGCACGCTTCAGTCTGGTTAATAATTTCTTTTTATCTTCTTCAGACCTGTATGTATGTCTTACCTCTGTCTCACTCATCACATACCTCCCAGGGGTTTATCTCCTGTACAGCTTAGTTATATACCCCCAAGGGTATTGTGTCAACACATATGCACAGTGATTCATATATTTCGTGCCCGAAAGAAAAACTGCCATGTTTCCACAGCAGTTTCAGATTCTCTGTTTATGATGTTCCTGCTTGATCTGATACAGTTTCTGATCCGCCGCAGCGACCACATCAGCGATACTCATATTCGGCTCATAGCGGACAAAGCCATAGGACATCGTAATATCATAAGGCTTCTGCTTTACTTCCTTTTCCTTCTTCAGCTCTTCTTCAATCGCTTTCTGTATCTTTTCACAGCAGTCATTGCCTTCCGCTCTGGAAAAGACAATGAACTCATCACCGCCATAGCGCGCTATTACACTGCTGCGATCAATTCTGCCCACTGCCTTTGCTATGGAGCGGGAAGCAATCAGGAGTGCTTCATCTCCTTCCGGATGTCCGTAGGTATCATTGATCGCTTTAAAATAATCGATATCCATGATCATGACATAGAGATTTTCTTCCGGCTTCAGTTCATCGATCGCACTCTGCAGCTTGACCACAAATCTTCTGCGGTTGTTGAGCTGGGTCAATGAATCCAGAGAGATCAATGTGGACGCAGCTTTCATGGACATATATTCAATAATTGCAGTAACCGCACAGCAGAGTACCGGAATCTTAGGATAGTAATACTGGGATATACCTGCTAAGGCCGGAGGAAACGGCAGACAGATGAAGGAACGCAGTGTATCTTTATCCGCAAAGTGTTCTTTCTGAAAGCTTGCCCGCAGGGCTACAAAGACAGCCATAACTATATAGGAGTAGCCGAAAACGTAATTCAGAAGAAACAGCGGACCTCTTTTATAGGTATGATCGGATATGCCAAACAGAAACGGTATCTTCCAGTTAATGAGCAGCAGTATAACCGCCGCAATCAGCATCCCGCTCCACTTCCAGATATCCTTCCGATGATTCACGAATTTATTATTCACCAGGTTCTGTGCATGAATAAACCAGGCAAAGCTCATCACACCAACGGAAAAGAAATACGCATCCTTGATCAGAAGATATACCCATCTGATCATGGGAATTGCCGCATAATCCATCAGAACAATCAGTGTATCCGATGCAAAAACAGCACAGGCAGAAAGAAGAGCCCGGTTGAAATCTTCCTGATTTTTCAGCCGGATGCTGTCACGGGATCTTCGTATCACCTGCAGCAGAAGAATAATACAGAAAAGATTTACTTCTGTATACATGACCAGATACGGAATGTCTCCCCGTGCCAGCTGGTTCCGGATGACGGTATCAAAATAAATCATCTTTTATCCTCAGCGTCATTATTAATTTACATCGATTTAAGACCATGTACCATAATTTCATGAACATAAACGCTTTTCTGTCCTTTTGCCTGCAGCTATGCTTTGTTTTAGAATGGATTCAGAAAAAGGAGGGCGTAAGTATGAAATGCAGATACTGTGGTAAAGAACTTCCCGAAGAAAGCCTCTTCTGTATCTACTGCGGCAAACCGACACAGCAGAAACCAGAAGAATTCGCCGAACCGATTGATGATGAACCAGTGCCAGTCAATGAACTGGAAGAGAAAGAAGAATCTGACATACCCGAACATTCTGAAGAAACAGATCATGGCAACACAGACAATTCGACGGAGTCTGAAAAGCCGGAGGATATGGAACAGAAAGAAGCAGATCAGCCTGAAACAGCCGAAGAATCTGCTGAACCTGACACTTCAGAAAAAGAAAAAGTCTCTGATCAGACATCAGGCACAGGCAATGAAAAAGAAACTGCTGAGGAACAGCCTGCTGAAGAAAAGAAAGAAGCTGAAACAGAAAGCAGTACACATTCTGCTGATGCAGAGCCAAAGACAGAAAAGAAGAAAAAACATAAGATTCATCTTTCTGATGAGCAGAAGAAAAAAGCAAATGTCTTCACGGCCTGGTTGAAAGAAGAAGGGAAAGCAATGCTTTCTATCTTCCATCACCCGCTGACATCTGATGCGGAACTCTCCGGCCTGATCATTCCGGCTTCCATATTCATTCATACGCTTTATCTTTATCGGATCGGTTCCGGTCTCTTCTATGAAATTGTCCATGCCGTCGCGGAATCTGTAGGTGCGCTTGTAATGTCCATGTACGGCCTGACCAGTTTCTCCCGCTCTGATATTAATCATCTGCTGAAGAACTATGACTATTCTTACTGGAACTGCTTTGGCTGGGGTATATTGCTGAGTGCTGCCCTGCTTGGCATCTGTATGCTTTCGGCATGGTTCGAGGAGGAAAAGCCTTCCTTCCACACTGTCTGGCAGAAAGCCGCCAAGTGGATGTTTATTCCGGAGATCTGCCTGTTAGCCGCATCTTTTACAGCGAAGTTTTCCTTTATACTGACATTGCTGATTACACTGTTTGCCCTGAGCTTCCTGTTAGTCTATCTCATCACCTCACTGAACAGCGGCAGAATGAATCCATATGGAAAAGCTGTCTTCATTGCCTGTACGATACTGATGGTGATCATTATTGTAGTGTGGGGAACATGGTCTTCGATTGCAAGAACCCTTTCGAGCATAGCCAGAAGCACAAATATCTGGGGCTGATCATTAGACATACTTTTACAGCAAAGCAAAAGGTCCGGGAAATTGATCCCGGGCCTTCTTTTATTGCATTCTACTTCTCAACGACAAACTTCAGCAGTTCCTTCGCTGCTTCATCAATACCGTGATTGCCTTTATCCGGCAGTCCAAGGCATGTATAGACTTCACCTAAAGGAATATTTTCTTTAACGATCTCAGCAAAGATCTGATCGATCAGAGCGGAGCACTGTTCCTGTCTCTGCATCGGTCCAAACGGATTGGCAAAGAAAGTTGTGGAAAGTCCTTTTTCCTGCGTGGTGCCAAGGGCAAATCGCCTGCCCTGGATAAATGTTTCTTTGGCTTCCTTTGCATCATTAAACAGATGCATGCCTCTCTTGTCATCATAGTTATTGGCATAAAGCAGGCAGTCAATCGGATGTTCCTTTACAACAATCTTATAGGGTGCTGCCGGCATGACAACACGGGCATTTTTTCTTTCCGGATTGAAGAAGATGGAACGATCCAGTTCTTTATATGCGGTTGCCTGATCCAGATCATCCAGACGGACAAAAGCACCGATTTCTGTTCCTTCTGCTCTCAGTTTTCCATCCTCATTGATATGGATGGTACCCATATCATCAAAAACAGTTTCCTGATGGTCAATCAGGTCACTTGCCATTTTGGACAGAGCTTCCAGAGTTTCAGATTTACCGGCACCGGAATCTCCCATGAACATGAGGCCTTTCTTTCTGCCGTCTTTCAGATACAGGTTGACCATAGCGCCATGAATCGGCAGCCAGCCTCTTTCCATCATGACCAGGTTATGCAGTGTCAGCATGGATTTCTTGGTATAACCGAAGTAATCGATTTCTTCAGATGCAGATGTCTTGCCAACCCAGATGCCGTTTTTCTCATCGTGGTAAAAAACGGTATCCTTTGTGCCGTCCGGATTGCCAAACAGCAGGATCGCATCCGGCTTTCTGTGGCAGTCCTCTTCTCTTGCCAGCTGGAACAGACCGCTTGTTGCGACACAGGAGCTCATGTAGTCCTTATGGAAGTACACGTACATCAGCACTTCGCCAACCCATGCCGGATAGCAGAACCAGTCATCCGGGCTGCCGTTGAAATCTTCAATCGGGTTATAATCTTGGTCCTTGAATACATTGGTTCTCTTATTGGACTTGGTATGAATGATCAGCGGTGTTCTGACCATGATGGTATGGACAAAGGCAATCTCTTTCAGCACGCTGTATTCTTCCGGACAGTCCCATTGATACTGTTCCATCAGTAATGAAGCATTGGTACCTGCCTGCAGCTGACGGTACATGTTATCGGCCACACCGGTAATCTTGCGGGACAGTGTGCGGAACAGATCACGGGCGGCACTGTTGATCTTGCTTTCCACATTCATGAAGGAATTGGTCTGATAACTGTCTGCGTTCTGGGTATACAGCAGAGAATAGCGCTGGTGACTGTTCCACCATCTGTACATGTCTTCAACAACCTCTTCCAGTTTGTCAGGGAACTTTACATAGGGCAGATCTGTCTGTTTGATGTTCATCAGGGTAATCAGGCGCAGTGTATTTCTGAGGTCTTCCTTTACCTTTTTATCATCTCGACCGCCGGCATAAAGAAATTCACGGATGTCTCTGCGCTCTGTCTTGAGATATTCCAGATAATGATCGATTAATGTATTGAATAATTCAGAATCAAACAGCTGATCACTGGATGTCACAAATTCTTTTGAATAATTCAGAACAACTTCATTGTCATGGTAATAAACGGCTTCCTGCATACGTACCTCCTTTTTGTGTAGTTAACTTAACTATGCCAGTTTTTTCCGCCTCTTAACAAGGCACATAAACGATATTCTGTATTTTGATGTGACAAAATAAAAAGCATGTCGCATCAAAACGGCATGCCTTCATGACTTTTCAGTCTTTATACATGTTATAGACAAGGGATACAGGCTTATGTCCGAGAATCGAGTTGATTGTTGTGGCAATCATATCTGCTACAGACAGAACTGTAATCTTTGTTGTTTTTGCTTTCTTCTCGTCACTTAACGGAACCGTATCTGTGATGACCATTTCCTTGATCGGAGAATTTTCAATCTTCTCAATTGCATCTCTGGAGAAGACGCCATGTGTGATAGCTGTGTAGATTTCCTTGGCACCATGTTTCTTGAGGATTTCGCATCCGGCTACCAGAGAACCCGCGGTATCGCAGATATCATCCACAACAACACATGTCTTGCCATTCACATCACCAATCACATTCTGCGCCTCTACCATATTCGGCTTCGGTCTTCTCTTATCAATAATAGCAATCGGTGCATCCAGAATATCGGCCAGTCTTCTGGCTCTGGTAACACCGCCATGATCAGGTGAAACAACAACCAGGTCATCTCTGCCTTCAAACTTCTTCTTGAAATACTGTCCGATCATCGGAACGGCGGTCAGATCATCAATCGGGATATCAAAGAAGCCCTGAATCTGTGCCGCATGCAGATCGAAGACGACAACACGGTCAGCCCCGGCTACCTGCAGCAGATCAGCTACAAGTTTTGCGGTAATCGGCTGACGCGGCTTTGCTTTACGATCCTGTCTTGCATAACCGTAGTAAGGCATGATGACATTGATTTCACCGGCAGAAGCGCGCTTGCAGGCATCAATGCATACAAGAACTTCCATCAGCCGGTCTGTTACAGGGTTGCATGTACTCTGTATGATGAATACAGAACGTCCACGAACTGACTCCTGCGGTTCGACCAGGATCTCACCGTCAGCGAAGTGTTCTACTTTGATCTTGCCTAAAGGCAGATTCAGATCCTGACATACTGCAGCTGCCAGATCTGTACTGGAAGTCAAAGCGAATACAACAGTATCTTTTACCATCCTTGTCCTCTTTTCCTCTTTTATTCAGATGTTAAGGTGCTAAAGCCCTCGACTATCCTAACAACCTTAAACGTTTACGTCAATGTAAAAACAGTGCTCTTATTTTGTTATTTTCTGATCACGCACCATCGTGCCGGGCATGACAACAGCTCCGTCTTCCACCACTGTTTTTCCATATAAATAAGTATTGGGATAGATTGTTACATCATGTCCGATCTTTACATATGGTCCGATGTAAGTGAAGCGCGGATCGATCATCGTCACGCCTTCCTTCATCCATTTCTGATTGATGCGGGCCGAAAGATACTGTCCTGCCTCTGCTAAAGCCGCATTGTCATTGACGCCTTCCACTTCATGCCAGTCATCACAGTTTACCGCAATGACTTTCCTGCCAAACTGCTGCAGAATTTCAACCAGATCCGTCAGGTAGTACTCATGCTGGGCATTATCATTGGTGATGTGCTTCAGGCCTTCAAACAGCACTTCTGTTTTAAAGGCATAGATGCCCGTATTGATTTCACGTACCTTGCGCTCTTCTTCACTGGCATCTTTATATTCCACAATTTTCTCAACCGTGCCGTCTCTTCTTCTGATGACCCGACCATATGCGCCATTATCATCCGGCACTGCCGTCAGAACACACATATCCGCATCCTGCAGTGAATCATACATCATGGCATATGTCTCGCTTCTGACACAGGGACAGTCGCCGCTGGCCACTACAGTAATACCTGTTTCATTTTCCAATTGTCTTGCCTGCATGACCGCATGTCCGGTACCTAACTGCGGCTCCTGCAGAGCAAATTCGCACTGTCCTGCCAATGCCTTTTCTACTTCTTCATGACGATAGCCGACCACCGTGACGATCCGCTCTGCCCCTGCTTCTTTCAGGGAATGAATAACCAGAGATGCCATCGGTTCATCCAGCACTTTATGTAATACTTTGGGCTGAACCGACTTCATGCGTGTGCCTTTGCCGCCAGCCATGATGATTGCATTTCTCATATAAGCCTCCTGCCGGAACTATTATATCCACCCTCCG
>ONOV01000091.1 GCA_900319505.1 uncultured Erysipelotrichaceae bacterium | reverse complement strand
GCCGTTGAAGCTGCCCGCCTGTACGGAAATGATGAAAATGTCGGATAAATGCTTGAAATAGCGTTATTTGTAAGATATCATCTAGATGAACCAGATGAGGAGTGCGAAAGCACTCCTTCATTGCTGTTTGGAGGTAGAATGGAAATTGTTGATACCGTACGGGAGCTGATACAGCCGGTACTGGACGCAGAGGATGTCCTTCTTTATGAAATTAACTGGATCCGCAATGAACATACACTGCAGATTTCCATCATGAAGAAAGATGGATCCATGGACCTGGATACGTGTGCTGAAGTCAGTGAGAAGATTTCTGAAATTCTGGATCAGAAAGATCCGGTACAGGGTGAATATACGCTGGAAGTATGTTCCCCGGGCGCAGAAAGAGAGATCAGAGATCTCAATGAACTCGATCATATGACTGGCAGCTATGTGTTTGTCAGATTCAATGAACCGGTGAAGAAGATGAATGAAGTGACAGGTGAGATTGAATCCGCTGAGGATGGCGTGATTACCCTGGCTTACCGGGATAAGGCAGCGATGCGGAAACTGACTTTCACAAAGGATAATATTCAGTTCATACGTTTGGCTGTAAAGATATAAGGAGATACAGAAGAATGGCTTTGAAACGCAATGATGTAGTAAAAAAGATGATTTCACTTGCCCAGCAGCTTGACATGAGCGCAGATCAGGCAAGAGAAATGCTCAAGGACACAATGATTACGGAATATGCCAGGGAACATAAGAAACCCGGTCATAAGGCACCGCTGATTGCGGCCCGTAAAGATGGCAGAAGCACTCACTACAAGCTGTACAGAATGTATAATGTAGTCAAGGAAGCCAGAGATGATGAAGTGGAAAAGAGCCTGGCGGATGCCCAGAAGATTTCCCGCTATGTCAGCGCTGGTGAAACGGTAGAAGTGCCGCTGGATCTGACCGAACAGGATCTGGACTGGAGTGAAGACAGCCCTTATACAAGAGGCTATATGAACCGCATCCGCTATGCCAGCATGATGCGGGCTCTGCAGGGCGTCAGCGAACAGTACAATGTATCTCTGGATATGGCTAAGGAAGCTTTATGTGCTGCCTTAGCTACAGCGTATAAGAAAGATCATTCCGTCAAGGGCATGGTAGATCCGGATGTCAGTGTCAGAATTGATGAAAAACATGGCAAGCTGGATCTGTATCAGAGATACACTGTCGTTGAAGATGTGGAAGATGATGAGCTGGAAGTTGATCTTGAAACAGCGCATGAGACAGATCCGGATGCAAAGATCGGCGATACGATTGAAAAGCTGGTGGATGAGGATGTAGCAGCCATGGATTGGCAGGAAGCCAACCAGGCCAAGACTGTCTTCAACCAGAAGATCAGAGAAGCTGCCAAGGAAGCTGTTTACAAAGAGTACATTGATAAGAAACATGAAATGGTACTCGGTGTTGTGGAAGCCGTGCATGACCGCTATGTATTAGTTAATCTCGGCAAGACGATCGCTTCCATGCCGGCCAAGGAACAGAGTCCGCTGGAGACCTATGAAGAAGGCCAGCAGCTGCGGGTTGTGATTACGGATGTTGAAAAGTCCGGCAAGAATTCTCAGGTTACAGTATCCCGGGCAGATGCGGATCTGGTAAGAAGACTGTTTGAGAAGGAAGTGCCGGAAATCTACAATGGTACGGTTGAAATCAAGAAGATCGCAAGAGAAGCCGGTGAAAGAACAAAGATGGCCGTGCTCTCCAATAATCCGGAAGTAGAGCCGGTAGGTGCATGTATCGGACCGAGAGGTCAGCGTGTGCAGAATGTTATCAGCGAACTGCATGGTGAGAAGATTGATATCTTCCAGTACAGTGATGATATCAATGATCTGGTCAGAAATGCCCTGGCTCCGGCTGAAGTACAGATGGTCATCCGCATGGATGATGCTGAGGAAGGCGAAGAAGCAGAGAAGCATAAGGATCTGATTGTTGTTGTGGATGACAAGCAGCTCTCTCTTGCCATCGGCAAGAAGGGCAAGAATGTCAGACTGGCGGTCAAGCTGACCGGCAAGAGCATCGATATCAAGACCCGTGAGGAACTGGAAGAAGCTGGCTATGACTATGCCGAGCTGGAAGCAAAGGCTGCACAGCAGCATGAAGAAGCCATGGCCAAGGCTGAAGCACGTCATAAGGAAGAAAGCGAAAAGAAAGCCAAGAGGGAAGAAGAAAGCAGAAGAGCTGCTTTTGAAGCCATTGATCAGAAGGCTGAAAAGGTCGAGTATGAAGAAGACGGCTTCATTCCGGAAGAAATGCAGGACGCTGTCAGTGAGAAGGTCATCAATGATATGACCATGGAAGAGGAACCGGAAGAGACGGAAGAAAAAGCCGAAGAACAGGCCGCTTCTGCTGTAAGCGAAGAAGTAAAGGAAGAAGAAACAGCTGAAGGGGAAGAAACAGCTGCTGAAAACAAGGAAGAAACTGAGGTAGAAACGACAGAAGAAGAACCTTCCGCAGAAGATAAGGAGATAGAAGAAACCGAAACTGAACCTGTTATGGAAAAGACAGAAACAAAGCCGGCCGCCGGGCGCAGAAAACATGCCGATCTGGAAGAGATGGCGGAAAAGAACACTTACGTATCCAAGTTCGAAAAGCTCACTGACAACAATGCGGGCAAGAAGAATGACTTCAGAACAAAGCACAGAAGAAAGAAGTCCGATGAGGATAACTACAAGGTAGACAACAAGGAGCTGGAGAAGCAGATCAAGGCAAAGATGTCTTCCAGTGCCGCTGCTGCCAAGCCGCTGTACACCGATGAGGAACTGGCTGAAATTGAAGCAGAACGTCAGGCGGAAGAAGATCATGATCTGGGCATTGATGAAGACATCGATGATGAAGAAGATTATGATGAATACTACGACGATGAGGACAATTGATGCCGCGTAAGATACCGATGCGCCGCTGTGTGGCAACAGGCGAGTCTCTGCCGAAGAAGGAACTGCTCAGAATTGTGAGAACCCCGGAAGGCAGACTCATGGTGGATCTTTCCGGCCGTGCCAATGGACATGGCGCCTATCTCAAGAAAGACTCGGAAGCCGTTGCCCTGGCGAAGAAAAACGGCGCTTTGAAAAAAGCATTAGGCGTAGATATACCTGATTCGTTCTACGATGAAATACTGAAAGCGATCTGACACTGCTTAACACTAGAAAGAAGGGATGCCAGGCAAAGATTGCATTACAGAAAGAAAGCTTTCTGAGAAGAAGGAGGGATAAAATGCAGAAGAAGAAAAAACCAGCAGCGAATAAACGGAAGCAGAATTCACGCCGTCCCAATACCGGTCATAGCTTCAGAAATGAGAAAGAAAACGGCCATCAGGGACGTCAGTCTGTACCGGATATTCATGAAATAACATATACCGACGGCATTACCGTAGGCGAACTGGCCGAGAAATGCGGCCGCCAGGCTTCTGATATCATCAAGAAGCTGTTCATGGACGGCAAGATGGTTACCATCAATTCTCCGCTGGATGATGAGACAGTTGAGCTCATCTGTATGGACTACGATATTGAAGCCAATAAGGTCAAGGAAAGAGAAGAGGATTCCCTGGAAGTAGAGATGGATATGAATCCGGATGAACTGGAAGAGCGTCCTCCGATCGTTACCATCATGGGCCATGTCGACCATGGCAAGACGACTCTGCTGGATAAGATCAGATCCAGTAAAGTAGCACTGGGTGAAGCCGGCGGCATTACCCAGGCCATTGGTGCCTATCAGGTTGAGATCAACGGCCGCAAGATCACATTCCTCGATACCCCGGGCCATGAAGCATTTACAGCCATGCGTGCAAGAGGTGCCAAGGTAACGGATATCGCCGTTATTGTTGTTGCGGCGGATGATGGTGTCATGCCGCAGACCCTGGAAGCCATTGACCACGCCAAGGCAGCGGATGTTCCGATTATTGTTGCGGTAAACAAGATGGATAAGCCTAACGCCAATCCGGACCGCGTCAAGCAGGAAATGGCAGATCATGATGTCATGCCGGAAGAATGGGGAGGCGATACGATCTTCGTACCGACCAGTGCCAAGTCCGGTATGGGTATCGATGATCTTCTGGAGACAATTCTTACCGTGGCGGATGTCAAGGAACTCAAAGCCAACCCGCATCAGATTGCCAGCGGTACTGTCATTGAGGCAAAGCTCGATAAGGGCAGAGGTCCGGTAGCTACACTGCTTGTACAGAACGGTACACTGCATCATGGCGATCCGGTTGTTGTCGGTACTTGCTTTGGCAAGATCAGAAGAATGACGGATGAAAACGGTCATGATGTAAAGAGTGCCGGACCGGCATGCCCGGTTGAGGTCATCGGTCTCAACGATGTACCGGAAGCAGGTGATCTGTTCCGTTCCTATGAAGATGAGAAGGAAGCCAGAGCAACAGCGGAAAGACGCAGAAGAAGAAAGATTGAAGCTGACCGCAGAAAGACCAGCTCCATGAGCCTGGAAGATCTGGCCAGCCAGATTGATTCCGGTGAAATCAAGGAGATTCCGGTCATTGTCAAGGCTGATGTACAGGGTTCTGCTGAAGCAGTGAAGAGCTCTCTTGAAAAGCTCGATGTCAAGGGTGTACGTGTCAACGTCATCCACAGTACAGCCGGTGCTATTTCCGAGAGTGATATCATGCTGGCGGATGCGTCCCATGCCATGATTATCGGTTTCAATGTCAGACCGGATGCAAACATCCGTAAGAAGGCTGAAGAAGCCGGAGTTGAGATCCGTCTTCATAACATTATTTACAAGGCCACTGAGGAAATGGAAAACGCCATGAAAGGCATGCTTGAGCCGGTATATGAAGAAGTTGTCATTGGCCAGGCTGAAGTACGTCAGACTTACAAAGTATCCAAGGTCGGTACCATCGGCGGCTGTATGGTGACAGACGGCAAGCTGACCAGCGGATGCGGTGTCAGATTGATCCGTGAAGGTATTGTCGTCTATACTGGAAAGCTTGGTTCACTCAAGCGTTTCAAGGATGATGCCAAAGAAGTTGTCAGCGGCTATGAGTGCGGCCTGACCATTGAGAATTACAACGATATCAAGGTCGGCGATACCATTGAAGCTTTCGAGCAGGAACAGGTGCCTGTGGAGTAAGGTATGTCTTCCATCAAACAGAAGAGACTGGAAAGCATTATTCGTAAAGACGTATCTGATATCGTACAGTTTGATCTGAAGGATCCCAAGGTAGGTTTTGTAACAATTACTGATGTATGGGTATCCAATGATCACAGCTATGCCAAAGTGTACTGCCAGTTTTTAGGCAAAGAGGAAAGAGCTGAAGCAGGCCTCAAGGCACTGAACCGGGCCAAGGGCTTCATTCGTTCTGAACTGTCACAGAGACTTGATATCAGAAGAACGCCTGAATTGACCTTTGTCAAAGATGAGACAGAGGAAAAGGGCAGACGGATTGATGAAATCATTGAAGAAATTCATTCCAAAGAAGAGTAGGCAGGAACGGTACCTGCCATGCGCGGGGCTCTCCAGAATGTAAGGGGGAGAAACCCTGAACTATCCTGCTGAAAAAAGAAAGAATCCAGAAGCTGATGAGCACGCATATCAGTGTTCCAAAGCTTCTGGATT
>ONOV01000119.1 GCA_900319505.1 uncultured Erysipelotrichaceae bacterium | reverse complement strand
CGGTAGAACCGACGGCATAGGGGCTGTTCTCTTCTTCTCCATTGACATAGACCCTGCCGTCATGGATGTCTACGGTATCACCCGGCAGGGCGATGACTCTTTTAATATAATGTGAGCCGGCCGGGGTGACGATGGCGGCGATGTCGCCGCGCATGGGGGAGGTGGAGAGCTTGGAATACAGGACGATCTGATGGTCGGACAGAGTGGGACTCATGGATGTGCCGTCAACTCTTGAAATACCTAAGACAAAGACGAGAAGGAAAAAGACGGCTAAGAGTACAGCCAGGACATTGACAAGGATAGTATAGCCGGTAAGTTTTTCTTTACTGAAATCGATTCGGTATGTTTTTTCTGACATGGTGAGGTCCTTCAACTCAGCTTATTATATGTGATTTAGAGAAGTTTGCATTTCTTTTTTAATATGACTAATATAATAATGCCTGCAGGGGATAGAAGCAGGAATGAGAAAGATAATTTGATGGAGGATATAATACGGATCCTCCATTTGTGTCTTTTAAAGGAAGGAATTAGTCATGGACACGCTGGATTTATTACGTCAACTTGCGATCATTATTTTCTTTGCCAAATTATTCGGACTGATTGCCCGTAAGCTGAAAGCGCCGGAAGTGGCCGGCGAGATTGTGGCTGGTCTATTGATTGGACCCAGTCTGCTCAACTGGGTGGCAGATACCGATTTCATCAAGGGTATGGCAGAGATCGGCGTGATCATGTTAATGTTTGATGCTGGTCTTGAAACAAATATACAGCAGATGAAGCGTACCGGCCTCAAGGCGACATTGATTGCTGCGACAGGCGTACTTGTGCCGCTTGTATTAGGTACATTCCTGTACATGATCTTCTATGGTTTTTCGGCAATTGGAAGTGAGAAGTTCTACCATGCGCTGTTTATCGGTACGATCATGACAGCTACCAGTGTTTCCATTACCGTACAGGCACTGAAGGAACTGGGCAAGCTCAACGGCATGGTCGGTACGACCATTGTCAGTGCCGCCATCATTGATGATGTGCTGGGTATTATCGTGCTGACCTTTGTCATCGGCCTCAAGGATCCAAGCCAGAACATCCTGACAGTCACCTTGAGAACACTGCTGTTCTTCGTATTTGCGGCAGCGGTCGGCTGGGTTGTCTACAAGGTCATGAATGTGATTGATGAAAAACATCCGCATACCAGAAGAATTCCGATTCTGGCCCTGGCCTTCTGCTTTATCCTGTCCTATATTGCCGATAAGTTCTTCGGTGTAGCGGATATTACCGGTGCTTATGTGGCCGGTATGGTACTGTGCTCTCTGCGTGATGATTCCTATATTGCCCGCAAGATGGATATCGGCAGCTATATGCTGTTCGGTCCGGTGTTCTTCTGTTCCATCGGTCTGCAGACCAATGTCAGAACCCTGGATACAAGTATCATCTGGTTCTCACTGGCGTTTGTGGCGATTGCCATGATCGGCAAGGTCATCGGCTGCGGCGGTATGGCAAAGATCCTTGGCTTTACAAAGGAAGACAGTCTGAAGGTCGGTGTCGGCATGATGACAAGAGGCGAAGTTGCCCTGATTGTTTCCCAGACCGGATTAAGAGTAGGCATGCTGGAATCTCAGTATTTTACTTCAGTGATCCTGCTGATTATCTTCAGCTCCATCCTGACGCCGATCTTCCTCAAGAATCTCTATGAGAAACATGGCGAAGCGGATTATACCGATTTCAGACATCCGGTAAAGCCGGCAAGAGGATAAGTTACAATAAGCACCTGCGGGTGCTTTTCTTTTTGGCGTGCCGTATAATAGGAGTCTATGGGAAAGAATAACAGTACACTGGATATCAATGCATTAGGGGAAACATCGCTGCAAGAGAGGCTTTCGCTGGTATGGAAGCTGTCGCTGCCGGGCATACTGGCCCAGATTTCTGAAATTGCCATGCAGTATATTGATGCGGCAATGGTAGGTTCATTAGGAGCTGCGGCAAGTGCTTCGATCGGTCTTGTGGCAAGTTCTACCTGGCTGATGGGCGGATTGATTCAGGGCAGTGCTGCCGGGTTCTATGTGCAGATTGCCCACAGTATCGGGGCCAGGGATGAAAAGAAGGCCAGAAAGATACTGCATAACGGCTATGCGATTACAGGACTGGTTTCACTTGTGCTGTGTCTGATCGGTGTGATTCTGTCACGGTATCTGCCCATATGGCTTGGCGGCAGTCAGGATATTGTGTCTGATGCGTCTGCGTATTTTCTGTGCTATGCCCTGTTCATTCCAGCGCGCATGCTGTTTTTCTACAGTGCGGGCAGTCTGCAGTGCACGGGCAATATGAAATTGCCGGGCATCGTTTCGGCTTTGATGTGCGGGCTGGATGTATTGTTCAATGCGCTGCTGATCTTTCCTTCGCGCTATATCGGAAAGGTATATGTGATCGGAGCAGGCATGGGTGTTGCTGGAGCGGCGTTAGGAACGGCGCTGGCGTTTGTGTGTGCCGGGATCATGCTGGCGATTGCGGTTAATGTGAAATCTTCGGCATTGAAATACCGGAAAGAGGAAGAGAAAAAGCTTGATCCGGCTGTTTTACATGAAGCGGTGCGTATCGGTCTTCCGATGGCCTTGGAACAGAGCGCCATGAGCGGGGCACAGGTGTTCAGTACTTCCATTGTGGCGCCATTAGGTACAGCGGCAATTGCGGCAAACTCCTTTGCGGTGACGGCGGAAGCATTGTGCTATATGCCGGGCTATGGCATTCAGAGTGCTTCGACGGCTATTGTCGGACAGGCCGTTGGTGCTAAGCAGAATGATCTGGCGAGATCCTTTGCCTGGCTGACGACGGCTATGGGCATGATCATCATGAGTGTGACGGGAATTGCAATGTATTTTCTGTGTCCGTACGTGTTCATGTTTCTGACGCCGGTAGAGGAGGTCAGAAAGCTTGGAATACAGGTATTGCGGATTGAACTGCATGCGGAGCCGTTTTTCGGGGCATCCATTGTGGCCGCCGGCGCTTTAAGAGGGGCTGGCGATACGCTGGTGCCGGGATTGATGAATCTTGTCAGTATATGGGGTGTCAGAATTGTCATGGCTGAGATTCTGGCGCCGAAGATGGGATTAAAAGGCGTATGGATTGCCATGCTGTGTGAGCTGATTTTCAGAGGGACGATTTTTCTTGTGCGTCTGTACCGTAAGCGCTGGGTGTAAGACGGGTTTCACGGCGCCAGCGGCCAGGGGTTGTATGATAGCGTCTTGAAAAGAGACGGATGAAGTAGGAAAGGCTGTCAAAGCCGGCTTCTTCGGCGGCGCTGGAGATGGAGATATCGCTCTGGCGCAATAAATAACAAGCCATTTCCAGACGATAATCATTGAGCGAAGTCAGGAATGTTTCACCTGTTTCTTCCTTGAAGATGCGCATGAAATGCGGGGAGGAGAACCCCACTGCTGCAGCCGCATCAGATATGGAAATCTTTTCCCGGTAATGATCATGAATATACTGAATGGCATCCTTGACGGCCTGGGCGTGGGCATCGGCAGGGGTGTCATTTTCATAGATGCGGTGGTGATACAGCACATAGAAAAGACGGAAGAGAGCCGCTTTGATTAACATGGAATACGCTTCATCCCTGACGGAGCCGGCATCCTCTACGGCCTTTAATGCTTCGGCTGTTTCCTGATAGAAGGAAAAGGAAGGCTGAATATGATGAGGAAAGTGCAGGCTGCCATTCAGCAGAGGCTGCAGAATGGCAGAACGGCACCAGTCTGTTTTCTCCTTTGAATCCAGAATATCCAGAGAAAAGATCATATTCTCATATTCCATGGATATATTCTCATCCCCATGGATGGAATGCAGTTCCCCCGGCAGTACCGGGATGATTGAACCTTCAAACACATGCAGGGGATTGAGGTTGACCGTTACGACTCCGCTGCCTTTCTTGACATAAATGATTTCAAACTGCTCATGCCAATGCTGTTTCACTTCCTTGAAATCAAGGGGAATGGTACAGAGATAGGTGTTGAAGGCGAAGTGGGATGCCTGATGTATGGCTGTTTCCTTGTATTGGGTATAATTTTCCAGTTCCATGATAGTATTGTACAAAATGTAAACGTTATCGTACAAGTATGAAACGATACCATCGTGTTATATTACAGATGGTAGAAATCCGGAGGAATAAACTTATGGATAAGAAAGTAGCTGATTACGCACCCCGTCCGCTGGCTGAATGCAGTGATCTGGAACTGTTCAATGCCGTGCTCAATTATACGGGCGAAGCCGTAAAGGAAAGAGGCTATAACACCGGTAAGAAGAAGCTGTATTACATTTCAGCTGAGTTTCTCATCGGCAAGCTTCTGTCCAATAACCTGATCAATCTCGGGCTGTATGACACTGTTAAGAAAGAACTGTCTGATGCCGGCAAGGATATCACGGAGCTGGAAGAGTTCGAATCGGAACCTTCTCTTGGCAACGGCGGTCTGGGCCGTCTGGCTGCCTGTTTCATTGACTCTCTGGCAACCCTTGGCTATCCGGCTGATGGTGTGGGCCTTGCCTATCACTGCGGCCTGTTCCGTCAGACCTTCCGCAGCAACAAGCAGAGTGAAACACCTGACCGCTGGCTGCACTGGGGTCAGGAAAGCTGGATGCACAGAACCGATAAGCGCTATACCGTTGACTTCGGCGGCTTCTCCATCAATTCCGTTATGTATGAAATTGATGTGACCGGCTATGGTTCCAAGTGCGGCAAACTCAGATTATTTGATACGGATACGATTGATGAAAGAGTCATCCGTGATCAGATCGATTTTGACAAGAGCAAAATCGCCAAGAATCTGACCTTATTCCTGTATCCGGATGACAGTGATGATGCCGGCCGTATTCTGCGTGTATATCAGGAATACTTCATGTGTGCCAATGCGGCCCAGCTGATTCTGGAAGAAGCCAGGGCCAAGGGCTCCAATCTTCATGATCTCTATGACTACGCAGCTGTACAGATCAACGATACCCATCCGACCATGGTCATTCCGGAACTGATCAGAAGACTGGAAGCAGAGGGCATTGAAGAGGAAGAAGCAATTGAGATTGTCCGCAAGGTATGCGGCTATACCAACCATACGATTCTGGCCGAAGCCCTTGAAACATGGCCGGAGTCCTATCTGGAAGAGGCGGTACCGCAATTGATGCCGGTCATTCATTCTCTGGCTGACTATGTTGAAAAGAAGTACGATGAGCCGTTTGTACAGATCATTGACAAGGATGATCGTGTTCATATGGCCAATATCGACATCCACTTCTCTCATTCCATCAACGGCGTTGCCAAGCTTCATACCGAAATCCTCAAAAATACGGAACTCAAGCCGTTCTATGATATCTATCCGGAGAAATTCAACAACAAGACAAACGGCATCACCTTCAGAAGATGGGGTGTCATGTGTGATCCGGAACTGACCGAAGCCATCAATGGCGTGATCGGTGATGCCTGGATCAAGGATGCGTCTCACCTGGCTGAACTGCGCAAGGAAGAAAACGATCCGGCTTTCCTGAAGAAGTTGCTGGCAATCAAGGGCGATAACAAGAAGAACTTCGCTGCCTATCTGAAGAAGAACAGAGACATTGAAGTTAATCCGGACAGTGTATTTGATGTACAGTGCAAGCGCCTGCATGAGTATAAGAGACAGCAGCTCAACCTGCTGTGGGCGATTTCCAGATATCAGGAAATCAAGGCCGGAAAGAAGCCGGCACGTCCGATCACAATGTTCTTCGGCGCCAAGGCAGCCCCTGCTTATACCATTGCCAAGGATATCATCCATGCGATCCTGTGCTTCGCTTCCATCGTTGATAATGATCCGGAAGCAGCACCTTACCTCAAGGTGGTCATGCTGGAGAACTACAATGTGTCTCTGGCAGAGAAGCTCATTCCGGCAGCGGATATCTCGGAACAGATTTCTCTGGCTTCCAAGGAAGCTTCCGGTACTTCCAACATGAAGTTCATGTTAAACGGGGCAGTGACCCTGGGTACGATGGATGGTGCCAATGTGGAAATCGCAGAACTTGTCGGCAAAGACAACATCTATACCTTCGGTGAATCTTCCGATGAAGTCATCGAACACTATAAGAAAGCGGATTATGTTTCCCGTGATTACTATGAGAAGGATCCTGTCCTGAAGAATGCCGTGGATTTCCTTGTCAGTGATGAAATGATCGCAGCCGGCGATGAGAAGAATCTGAACCGCCTCTATAATGAGCTGCTGAACAAAGACTGGTTCATGACATTCCCTGACTTTGAAGACTACTGCAGAACAAAGGAAGTCATGCTCAAGGACTATGAAGACCGTGACAGCTGGAGCAGAAAGATGCTTGTCAACATTGCCCAGGCCGGCTTCTTCTCCAGTGACCGTACGATTGAGCAGTACAATACAGACATCTGGCATCTCAAGAGAGATGAAGCAGAATAATCATTCACTTTAAGCAGAAATCAGACTGAATACTCTTACATTATTAATTCCTCCCAAGGACATTGAACTGAACTGAGACGGTTCGATGTCCTTTTATTTTCTTCTGCTCTGATGCTGGCTTTCACTCAGCTGGAAGCGAGTCGGAAGGAACCGAAGGAAACTGCAGAAAGAGAAATCTGTCTGAAAAACAGGGCACCGGATCAGAGCACAGTGCGGTATGATGATATTTGAATCAGGAGGCAGGCGTATGATCTATACGGACAGGACAAGAAGAGCGATGATGCTGGCATATAAAGCACATCAGGGACAGGTGGATAAGGCTGGTGTGCCGTATGTGTTTCATCCGATTCATCTGGCGGAGCAGATGAAGGATGAAGTGACATGCTGTGCGGCTTTACTGCATGATACGG
>ONOV01000112.1 GCA_900319505.1 uncultured Erysipelotrichaceae bacterium | reverse complement strand
CCTCTGTTTTTCTCAAAGCCGGTGACTTTCTTTTCCTTATCGAGATCCAGTACATCGCAGCCAAGATAAGCTCTCTTGGCATCGGTTGTATTGGTATACAGTACGGTTACATCTGCACCGGAATCAATGTGCTGCTGCAGAACGGCATTGAAGTCAATGCTGTAGATGAAGTAGCTCGGTGCCAGAACAACATACGGATTGGGATCTTCCTCAATATACTGCATGTTGAGCATGTAGTTGGCAACATCATGGTTGTAGACCGGAGAGGAGAAGTTCTTCTCACCATAGAGAATTCTCAGCTTGCCTCTCTTGGAGTTGATGTTGTAATGCTGTCCGGATCCCAGGTGTTCAATCAGATTGCGCGGCTTTTCCTTGCAGTAAACCTGCACATTGTCAATACCGGAATTGGTCATGTCACTGAGAATGAAGTCGATAACGCGATAGCGTCCCATGAATGACATCGCTGCTACCGGTCTGTAGTCGCCAAGACCCTCGACATTCGCAGTGCTGCCTTCGAAATAAACAATACCTAAAGCCTTCATGTCACTCATACTCCTTCTCACTCCACGTACTTCTTCGCAACCAGTTCAATATGTTCGCTGTCAGCGCTTCCCACAACAGCACCCGGGGCAACTTCCACATCATCCGCCACAATGCATCTGGTAACCTTGGCGCCTTCGCCGATCTTGGCACCCGGCTGAATGACAGAATCAACAACCTGAGCACCCTTGCCGACTACACAGTTCGTACCAAGAACAGAATTTCTGACTTCACCTAATACAACCGAACCCTGGGTAATATAGGCATTTTCAATCTTGGCCTCTTCGCCGATATACTGCGGCAGTGCGTTGACATCCTCGGTATAGATCTTCCAGCTCTGATCGCCAAGATCCAGCGGAGAATTCTTCTTCAGAAGATCCATATTGGATTCCCAGAGCGAATCAACTGTTCCTACATCCTTCCAATAGCCCTTGAAGCGATATGCTGCCAGACGTCTGTTGTCTCTCAGGTAAGCAGGAATGATATCCTTGCCGAAGTCATGATTGGAATCAGGATCCTTATCATCCGCCAGAAGATACTTTCTCAATGTCTTATAGGTGAAGATATAGATACCCATGGAAGCCAGGTTGCTCTTTGGATGAGCAGGCTTCTCTTCAAACTCTTCAATCATGTCATCCTTATCACAGTTCATGATACCGAAACGTGTCGCTTCCTTCAGGGAAACCTGCAGAACAGCGATGGTCGCATCCGCCATCTTTTCCTTATGATAAGCCAGCATCTTGTCATAATTCATCTTGTAGATGTGGTCGCCGGAAAGAATCAGAACATACTCAGGATTGATCTGATCCAGGAAGTCCAGGTTGGCGGTGATCGCATCTGCGGTGCCTCTGTAAACTTCCAGGCCCTTCGTATCTCTTTCACGCGGTGTCAGAACATAAACACCGCCGTCATTTGTATCAAGACCCCAGAACTGGTCCTTGGCTACATATGCATTCAGAATAACAGACTCATACTGAGTAAGTACGCCTACCGTTGAAATGCCAGAATTAGCGCAGTTGCTGAGGGGGAAGTCGATAATCCGATATTTTCCGCCGAAATGGACAGCCGGCTTTGCGACTTTCTTGGTCAGATCCAAAAGACGGGAACCTCTGCCTCCCGCAAGAATCATGGCCGCCATGGTATTAGCTCTCATTATATATTGCCTCCTGAATAACCATTGAATTCGCTTACATTATATCGTACATTACGCAATGTGGCATATCGAAATCGCCTGTTTCAGCGTCATTTTTGAACAAAAAGTCCGGAACCATTTCACGAACTGCACTTTCTTTTCCGTTTACTGCCATATTATCCAAAAACGCTCATGCAGACCAGTGCTCTTTTCTACTGATTCAGGCAGAAATCAGACTCCATCATCTGCCCGGCCTAGTGGAATATAAAAACAGGGAATGGATCCTATCCGCTTCCCTGCTGATCTGATTCTATCTTTGTTTATTACAATGCACTGTTTTTACGGTTGCGTGCTCTGACAATAAAGGCAATCACAACGACGACAAGCGCGGTCATACCGATCCCGAAGGCAGCACTGCGGCTGAGCGGGGATGTACTGCTGTTGGAGGCAGAAGAAGATTTTGTATCAGAAGAGGAATACCTGCCGCCCTTCTGCTTCACCCAGTTCTCAACATCTGTCTCAACCGTATCCAGCATTCTGTCGCTGTGATCCAGGATTACTTCATGGAACTCTGTCTTATCAAACCTGTCGCCCAGAGCTTCTTCGGCATTTTCCCGCATCACAGTAAAACGGCATAAGCCATAACCATAGGAATCATATGAGATCGGATACTGCATGGCAGTCTGATACAGAGAAGAAGCCGCTTCACTGTTAAGACCGATGCGGCTGAGGTAGCTGCTCACATCCTTTTCTTTCCAGCCAAGGCCATGAACGGCAATATCCGTCAGAGCGGAAAGCCCATACGTGATATCGTTATTGAGTTCGACTGCCCTGGCATCCTCATCGCTCATGATGCCCCATTCCATGGCATCATTGGCCACATATTCCGCCCATCCTTCCTGATAGCCGAGATACCCGCAAAGCTGGCGGATATAGTTATGCTTTTTGGAAAGATCATAGACATGCTGGTAAAGATGGCCGGGATAGCCTTCATGCGCCAGGGTGTTATAGAACTCCGTATTGTCGGAAATGTTGTTCCTGTTGATCCTGATCACATTATCCGTGTAATCATCCAGCGGGGAGGACATGTAGTATGCCATGACATTGCCGGAGACAACAGAAGGATCCAGATAGTCAGCGGTGTAATTAACATCCGGGCAGTCCGGGAAACCATAGTCATTGAGACTGTTGGAAAGATAGGTCAGGATCTGATCCGGATCGCTCATACTGATCTCTGTACTGCCCGCATCCGGATTCTTCTGCAGCAAGGAAATATACTCTGCTGTTTTATCCTGGATGAAATCATCCAGCTCATCAAACTGATCCTGCAGCGGCTTTACGCTGCCGACCGTATGCTGTTCCGCAGCGGTATAGTACGCCAGACCGTTTTCAATATCACTGAAATCATCCACGCATTTGTCCTTCATGGCGCTCAATGTATCACAGGCAGTTTTACATGCAGGAATGATATCATTGATGACAATGTCATTGACCTGATTCTCCAGCGTTCCCTTCTCTTCTTCACTCAGGAAAGATGACGCATCCGCATCATCCCTGAAATCCACAATCAGCGGATTGTCATCTGTCTTATCTGTGAAGTTTCTGATCTCACTGAGAGACTCTTCCAGACTTGCGGCATTCATAAAGCAGCCGTTGTCCGCCTGTTCCTTCGTCAGTTCAAGCGCCGCATTTACATAATCATCCACCGTATCCAGTACAGAAACATAATCATAGAAGTCCTGCTTATCATAGAACTGGAACTCCGTCATATTGGTCGTAATGGAATTGACCAGGTTGTTGTCCGCAGTGAACATCCATTCCCAGTCGGTATCCGACCAGTTCTTCTGATACGTATAGGAATCCACCATGACATCATAGTCATACTGATGTTCTTCCGTTAAGGAATCCCGGTCGATGTCATCAAGCTCCTTCAGAACTTTTTCCGCATCGCTCTTTGCCTTTTCTGCTTCACCCCTGAAGTCCGTATTGCCGAATGTCGGCTCAGGCACTTCAATGTTCAGTGCGGAAGGATCCTTCAGAGTAAAATGAAGGGTCATGTAGTCATCTTCCATCGTGTCGACAAATTCACTTGTCATCAGATCTTCCAGCTGATCATCATCGCTTTCTTCCGCCAGTGTACAAAGCGGTGTGACACTGCCAAGGGCACAGACTGCACTCAGCACATACGCTGCTATTTTCTTTTTCTTCATAAGAAACACTCCTGTTCTGACTATTATCGCATACCTTCAGGTTTTCCTGAAAGCAGTCTTTGTTCACCTGTTCAGATTGGGAATCTGCCAGTCAATCGGCGTACGGCCGTGTTCCTTGAGAAAGGCATTGGCCTTGGAGAAGTGACGGCAGCCGAAGAACCCGCAGTTTGCACTTAAGGGAGAAGGATGGGCTGCTTCCAGAACCAGATGCCTGGATGTATCAATCATGGATGCCTTGTCTTTTGCATTTCTGCCCCATAAAAGAAAGACAACCGGTTCTCTGGAATTGGTACTGATTTCCTGAATGACGTGATCCGTAAAGATTTCCCATCCCTTTCCTTTATGGGACTGGGGTCTTGAATCATGGACCGTCAGGATCGTGTTCAATAAGAACACACCCTGCTTCGCCCAGGGCATGAGATAGCCGTTGTCAGGAATGTATGTGCCGACATCATCATGTGCTTCCTTATATATATTACGTAAAGACGGGGGTACGGGCACACCGGGATTGACACTGAAGCACATCCCGTGTGCCTGTCCTTTCTGATGATAGGGATCCTGTCCCAGAATCACCACCTTCACATCCGGTTTATTACAGTACTCAAAAGCAGAAAACACCTGTGCCTTGGGCGGATAGATGGGTTCATGGGCATATGCCTCATGAATAAAAGCCGCCAGTCTCTGAAAATACGGCTGCTGCCATTCTGCCTGCAGCCAGGGATACCAGTCGTTATGAATCATATTCTAAGCCTCACAGATTCATTATAAACGCATTCCTGTATCGTCGATTTCCAATAACAGTCCATACTGCCTGTATAAAATTCAGAATCAGCTTCATTTTTACGTTTTAATTCTTCATTTCGGCATTTTAAAGCATGCATGCAAGCTTTTTCACGATATTTTTCATCGTTTATCTGATTATTTTTCATATTTTCTGTTATTTTTTCATTTTCACGGTTTCTCGTATGTTATCTTACTGACATACCAGAAAGGGGAAAGAAATATGCAATATCAATCCACTACCGTCATATGGGTGCTGCTGTGTGCAGCCCTGGTCTACTTCATGCAGGCAGGCTTCGCCCTCTGTGAATCAGGCCTGACCCGTGCCAAGAACACCGGCAATATCCTCATGAAAAACATGATGGACTTCTGTATCGGCACACCGTGTTACTGGATCATCGGCTTCTCACTCATGTTCAATGGTCTGGGTTCCTTCATCGGTGCACCTGATTTCTTCATCAGAAGCGCCTATACCGCTTCCAATTCCGTTGTTCCCCAGACAATGCCGCTGCTTGCCTATGTGGTATTCCAGACTGTATTCTGCGCTACTGCAGCAACAATTGTTTCCGGCGCCATGGCCGAACGTACCAACTTCAAGGCATACTGTGTCTACTCTGCTGCCATTTCACTTCTGGTCTATCCGATCTGCGGACACTGGAGCTGGGGCGGCGGCTGGCTGAGCCAGCTCGGTTTCCATGACTTTGCCGGCAGTGCCCAGGTTCATAATGTCGGCGGCCTGATCGCCCTGCTTGGCGCATGGATGCTCGGTCCCCGTATCGGCAAATACGATAAAGACGGCAAGCCGAGAGCCATCCCCGGCCATAACATGACCGCTGTTGCCTTAGGCGTATTCATTCTCTGGTTCTGCTGGTTCGGCTTCAACGGCGGCTCTACCGTGGCATTAAGTGATGATGCGTCCATGGAAACTGCTTCCCTTGCCTTCATGACAACCAACATGGCCGCTGCCGTTGCCACATGTACAGCCATGATCTTTACATGGTTCCGCTATGGCAAGCCGGATGTCTCCATGACGCTCAACGCTTCTCTGGCAGGTCTTGTTGCGGTAACTGCCGGCGCTGACTGTGTCTCTGTTGCCGGTGCCTTCATCATCGGTCTTGTCGCCGGCTTCCTTGTTGTTTTCTCCGTTGAATTCTTCGATAAAGCTGCCAGGATTGATGATCCGGTCGGTGCTGTTTCCGTTCACTTTGCCAATGGTGTCTGGGGCACAATTGCCGTAGGTCTGTTCTCAACCGGAGCCGATGGTGTACGCAAGGGTCTCTTCTATGGCGGCGGCGTGCATCAGCTTGGCATTCAGCTGTTAGGCATTGTCTCCATTGATATCTATGTTCTGATTGTCATGTTTCTGATCTTCAAGCTGATTGATAAGACCATCGGTCTGCGTGTTCCGGAACAGGTTGAAATTGACGGTCTTGATATTCATGAACATGGTCTGGCATCCGCCTACTCCGGCTTTGCCATCACCGATGTCACCCAGCTTGAAGTGGAAGCCAATGACAATACCGATCTTGGTGAAGAGGATTATTCCAAAGCATCAGACGCCAGGAAAAATGCGGCGGTCAGGACATATGGCGAACTCAGAGATACCGGCATGCATAATGTCACGATTATCTGCAGTCTGAACAAGTTTGATGAGCTCAAGATTGCCCTCAATAAACTCGGTGTAACCGGTATGACAATGAGCCAGGTCATGGGTTCAGGTCTTGAAAGAGGCTCCAGCGCCAAGTACAGAGGCGTTACCGTAGATTCTACTCTGCTGCCTAAGGTTAAGGTAGAAGTTGTTGTCTCAGAGATCCCGGTCAAAGATGTGATCGAAACATGCCGCAAGACACTGTATACCGGTCATATCGGCGATGGAAAGATCTTTGTCTATCCGGTTGAAAAGGTCGTCAAGGTCAGAACCGGTGAAGAAGATACCAGTGCTCTGCAGGATGTAGAGTAATGGAATAGAAAAGACAATCTGTCTTCAGAGTTTCCTTCCTGAAGAAACAGATTGTCTTTTTTTTCATGCTTCAGCTTTCACTTTCATTCAGCTTTCGGATCCTGGCAAGAATCGTAAAGTCGATATGACAGTAGCCGCCGGGATGTTTATTCAGATAATTCTGATGATATTCCTCTGCCGCATAGAAATTTTTCAAAGGCCCGAGCCTGACCGCAAACACCTGATGTTTCTTCTTTTCATCCGCAAAGATACGCTTCAGATCAGGCAGTAAAGCCTCATCCTGATAATAGACACCGGTCTCATACTGACTGCCGATATCATTGCCCTGTCCATCCTGCTGTTCGGGATGAATACACAGGAAATACGCCTGCATGAGCTTATCAATGGAAAGTACAGATGAATCATAATCAACCCGTACCGCTTCCTGAAATCCTGTATCACCCTGGCAGACCTGCTCATAGACAGGATTTTCCACATTGCCGTTGACATAGCCGGCACATGTCTTCTTTACACCCTTCAGCTGCTGAAATGCCCTTTCCACACCCCAGAAGCAGCCTCCGGCAAGATACAGTGTCACAAGGCCATCCGCCTTCTCTTCTCTGCGGGAAGTCGACTGCTGATGGTGGACATACGTACGCACATGATCCTGCTGTTTCAAAAGCTGATAGCCATTGTGTTCCAATAGATGCCAGGCATCCATCTGATCCTCATCCACATGTGCCGTCAGCGTTGGATATGTCTGATGCAGAAGCGGGGTCAGCTGATATACCGCCTGCTTCATCAGATGCTGGTGACGGTACGCTTCCTTGAGTTCAAACTGCATTTCGCCAGTATCACTTACCTTAATCCAGCCCGCATCCTGTCCATCAGCCTCAATCTGATAGACACCGTTTTCTTCCTTGTTCAGTTTCATTCCTACACCAGTTTCTTATAGAACAGATTGCCAAGTCCCTGCAGTAATTGTACCAGAACAATGAGTACAAGTGATGTCACCAATAGATAATCCAGCTGATACAGCAAAAAAAGAACTGCCTTTTCTCAGACAGTTCTCAATACGTTTTATCTGACTGCTACAATGACGGACAGTCCCGGGACATAGAT
>ONOV01000176.1 GCA_900319505.1 uncultured Erysipelotrichaceae bacterium | reverse complement strand
TGCCGGATGGATGAAGGACAGTGCAGGAAGCTTTGGTGCGAAGCTTCCTGATGCTCTTTCGAACATTCAGGCATGGGTACGGAAAAAAGATAAAAAAAGGACTTGCATCTGAAAGGGGGCTTTGTTAATATAGTTGTGCTGTCCTCGTAGCTCAGCTGGATAGAGCTCACGCCTTCTAAGCGTGTGGTCAAGAGTTCGAATCTCTTCGAGGACACTTTTTTTACGAAAACCGCAGTGTAAGGCGGTTTTTTTCATATTCTGAACGGAGCAGGTGAATTGCGTTTTCTGTATACTGGAATAGACTTGGAAACAGGAGTGCAGATGGAAAACTACTATCAGGAAATACTCAGGGAAATACAGGATGCCATGTATCAGAAGGATTATGAAGAGGCATGGTTTCTGTTGAAACGGGAACTGGAGATGCCTTATATTCCACTGGATGTGGAAGCGAAGCTGAAGGAAATGGCAAGGGAAGTGAAGCGGGAAAGAAGTGAGCAGAAAGAGACAGGAGAACCGTCGCTGGATACATTGCTGCATCAGTTGAAGGGAAAGCCGAAGTCACAGCTTGCCGCAGCCGGGATGCTGTGTACAAGAAATCTCAGAGAGTGTATTGATGAGATCAGAGACTGGCTGAGCAAGGATCCGCAGCCGGAAGCGGCTTCGCTGATCATTGATGCGCTGGCGGAGCAGGGTATTGATGAAGAGTTTGAATACCGGCGCAATGGCGTTGAGTATACGTTCTACAGCGGGGACGTCGTGCCGGCGGTAAGGTCGGACGGCTTCCGGTATGGGGATGGCTGGCTGAAGAAGTGGCTGGTACATTATCCCCAGTATTATGAAATGGCCAGAACGCTGCTGATTCATGAAGTATATCTGTTTCTGCCGCTGAGCTATGAGAAGAATGAAGCGAAGGATCTGGCTTTCATGTGCCTGAAACAGGCGGCAGATGCCATGGGAGATCCATCGCTTCCTGACATTGTGAAAAAAGAGCATAAGATTTAGCACACTGTGCTTGACAGTGCTAACACGGTGCAGTATGCTTAGAAAGCATCAAAATATTGTAGAAGAAGCGAAAAAAATAGCGTCAGTTCATTAACTCTGTTATAATGAGACGGCTAGTGGAAAAAAGAAGGAGTTAAAGATATGTCAAACTGGACACTGAAAGAGAAATCAACAGGTGATCTTGAAGTCACCATTGAAGGTGAAGAATGGAAGAAGGACTGTGAGAAGGCATTCAATAAGATTGCGGCCAAGGTAACAGTCAAGGGCTTCCGCAAGGGCAAGGCACCTAAGGCTTTAGTTGAAAGAGAAGTATCTCCGGCTGAGAAGTACTACCAGGCTGTAGATGATCATGCCAATGAATGGATGAGAAAGGCCCTGGAAGAGAACAAGCTGGAGCCGATCAGCCAGCCTCGTCTGGACATCAAGTCTGTCGATGAAGACAAGGCTGTTCTGGTATATACATTTGCGGTAACCCCGGAAGTCAAGATTGACGGTTATAAGGGACTGAAATATGACGCAGCTGCTGAAGAGGTCACAGACGAGGATGTCGATAAGGAAATCGACAAGATGCGTGAGACCTATGCGGATGAAGAGACAGTTGACGGTGAAGCCAAGGATGGCGATACAGTCAATATCGACTATACCGGCACAAAGGACGGCGTTGCCTTCAATGGCGGCTCCGCTGAGAAATACAACCTGGTACTGGGCTCCCATTCCTTTATTCCCGGTTTTGAGGATCAGCTGATCGGTGTCAGGGCCGGTGAGGAAAAGGACCTCAACCTCACATTCCCGGAGGATTATCATGTGGATGAACTCAAAGGTGCGCCGGTTGTATTCCATGTCAAGGTCAATGAAGTCAAGCGCAAGGTTCTGCCTGAACTGAATGATGATTTTGCCCAGGATGTCAATGTCAAGGATGTCAACACTGTGGATGAGCTGAAGGCATTTGTCCGCAAGCGTCTGGAAGACACCAGAAAGAATGAGGCTGAGAACAAGGCTGACAGTGAGCTGATGGATCAGCTGGCTGAAAAGGTTGAAGCAGATATTCCGGATGTTATGGTTGAAAATGAGATACAGCAGAACATTCAGCAGCTTCAGCAGCAGCTGTCTCAGTATGGCATTACCCTTGCCAACTACCTCAAGATGATGAATAAGACAGCTGATGATCTCAAGAAAGATTATCAGGAAGAGGCTGAAAAGACGGTCAAGGTAAGACTCGGTCTGGAACAGATTGCCAAGAATGAGAACCTTGAAGCGACAGCTGAAGATCTTGAGAATGAGTACAAGAAGATTGCTGATCAGTACAAGCTTGAGGTTGAGAAGGTCAAGAGTATGATTGACGAGAACCTTCTGAAGACAGATGTTCTGAACCAGAAGGCTTATGACTTCGTCAAGGAAAATGCTGCTAAAGGCGAGTAAGTCTTTCCTTACACATTAATTCGCTACACAAAATAAGACGCCTTCATGCGTCTTATTTTTACTAAACAGCACTGAAAAAAGGAGGTGCAGGATATGAGCAGAGACAATCAGTATGTAACATTGCCGGTGGTCTGCACACGCGGTATTGTGGTTTTCCCCGGTCAGGATGTCATGATTGAAGTCGGACGGGACAAGAGCGTGAACGCGGTCAATACCGCAGTCAGTTCCTACGATTCCATGGTATGGATCGTCTGTCAGAAAGACATCATGGCAGAAGAGCCGGCCAAGGACAATATCTATACGATGGGTACGATTTCCAAGATCAAAATCGTCAGAAGAAAGGACGGTTTCCTCAGGGTTACATTCACCGGTATGAAGCGGGCTTCTCTCATGAACTGGAGCGATGATGATACAAACAAGATCATCATGGCGGATGTGGATCCCAAGGATGATGTCATCGGCAATGCGGTGGAAGAGAAGAGTCTGGTCAAAAAGATCATCAATGAATTCCAGCGTATTTCCAATATTTCCACGGCTTTCCCGCAGGATGTGATTTCCCAGCTGTCCAGCGGTGTATCCGCAACGACGCTTTCCGATCAGTTTGCCCAGTATTTCATTACCGAGCAGGAGACCAAGCAGAAGCTGCTGGAGACGCTGGAAGTCAATGAACGTATGTATATCATCATTGAAGAGCTGGAGAAACAGCAGCAGTACAACCGCATTGAAGCGCAGATCAATGACAAGGTCAAAGAGAGAATTGATGACGGTCAGAAGGAGTACTATCTGCGTGAGAAGCTGAAAGCCATCAAAGAGGAACTCGGTGATGTTTCCAGCATGAGTGATGATTCGGATCAGCTGAGGGAGCAGATTGCCAACAATCCGTATCCGGATCACGTCAAGCAGAAGGCACTGGAAGAACTCAAGAAATATGAGATGCTGCCGCCGGGAAGCGGAGAAGCTTCGGTATCCAGAGGATATCTGGACTGGCTGCTCAATGTGCCATGGTGGCAGGAAACAGAGGATTGTGAGGATCTGAAGAAGGTCAGAGCAATTCTCGATGAGGATCACTATGGTCTGGAAAAGGTGAAAGACAGAATCATGGAGTATCTGGCTGTCAAGCAGATGACCGGAACTCTGAATTCACCGATTATCTGTCTTGTCGGGCCGCCTGGCGTCGGCAAGACATCCCTGGCTAAATCCATTGCCAGAGCTCTCAACCGCAGATTTGTGAAGATGAGTCTTGGCGGAGTAAGAGATGAAGCAGAAATCAGAGGCCACAGAAGAACGTATCTCGGCTCTCTGCCGGGACGTGTCATCCAGGGCATGAAGAAGGCTGGGGTTATCAATCCGGTCTTCCTGATTGATGAAATCGATAAGATGGGTGCCGATTACAAGGGCGATCCGAGCGATGCCCTGCTTGAAGTGCTGGATCCGGAACAGAACGCATTCTTCTCCGACCATTATCTGGAAGAATCGTATGATCTTTCCAAAGTCATGTTCATTGCGACAGCCAACTATCTGGAAAACATTCCGGCACCGCTGCGTGACAGACTGGAGATCATTGAGCTGCCTTCCTATACGGAAATCGACAAGGTAGCTATTGCCAAGGAACATCTCATTCCCAAGCAGCTCAAGGCCAACGGCCTGAAGCCTGCCCAGTTCCATCTCAAGGATGATGAGATTCTGTATCTGATCCGCCACTATACAAGAGAAGCCGGTGTCAGACAGCTGGAAAGAGTTATCGCGTCCTTATGCCGCAAGACAGTTCTTGCCATCCTGAATGACGGCAAAAAGAGCGTTACGGTGACTAAAAAGCTCATCGGCAATTGGCTTGGCAAAGAGATTTTCGAGTACGGGACCAAAGAAAAGAAGGACCAGGTCGGTGTGGTAACGGGTCTTGCCTATACATCTTTCGGCGGTGATGTGCTGTCCATTGAAGTCAATTACTTTGAAGGCAAGGGCAGACTGGTCATGACCGGCCAGCTGGGTGATGTCATGAAGGAATCGGCTGAGATTGCCATGGACTATGTCAAGGCGCATGCCAAGGAACTGAAGATTAATCCGGCTTTCTTTGACAAGCATGATATTCATATTCATGTGCCGGAAGGGGCTGTACCGAAGGATGGCCCAAGTGCCGGTGTCACACTGACAACTGCACTTGTCTCCGCTTTGACCAATACCCCGGTCAGAAGTGACCTTGCCATGACAGGCGAAGTTACACTGCGCGGCAATGTTCTGCCGATCGGCGGTCTCAGAGAAAAGAGCCTGGCCGCGCATCGGGTCGGTATTGATGAGATTCTGATCCCGAAGAACAATGTCAGAGATCTTGATGATATTCCTCAGACGGTTAAGGATTCCATCAAATTCGTACCGGTAGAAAATGTATCCCAGGTGCTTAAGGAAGCACTTGTCCGCTGATGCAGTACCATGATGTCCGCTTTGTCACCTCAGCTGCCAGAGCTGAACAGTGGCCGGACGAAAGTTTTCCGGAAGCGGTTTTTGCCGGCCGTTCCAATGCCGGCAAAAGCACGCTGATCAACGCTCTGCTCAACCGCAGAGCCATTGCCTATACCGGTAAAACACCGGGCAGAACACGTCTGCTCAACTTCTTTGCCGTGGATGAAAAGATGATGTTCACCGATGCCCCGGGCTATGGCTATGCCACCAGCGATGCAGCCAGTGCCGCTGCCTTCGGCCGGCTCATGGAGCCGTATTTCCGCTATCGCAGGAACCTGAAGGCATTGGTACTTGTACTGGATGCCAGAAGATGCGCAGGTGAAGATGATGTGTCCATGTGCGACTATGCCAGAGCTATGCATCTTGCGGTTGTGCCGGTGCTTACCAAGATTGATAAGCTGTCCCGCAGTGCCTGTCTTGCCAGCCTTAAAAAGAATGCGGCTGCGCTGAAAATGCCGGAAAGTGCCTTTTTGCCAGTCAGTGCATTGAAGAAACAGGGACTGGATGATGTGTGGAACAGATTGAATCAGATTCTGCTATGAGTCTTCTCTTTACAGGAGGAGACTCTTTTTCTTCGGCTTTTTCCTGTACACGATGTGTGGTAGAATCGTATGCACGGAGGAATTGCATGAAAGTACTCATCGCTGCCGGCGGGACCGGCGGTCATATATATCCTGCACTGGCACTGGCCGATGCATTAATGAAAAGAAATAGTGAAAATGAAGTGCTTTTCTGGGGCAGCAAGGGCCGTATGGAAAGCAGAGTCATACCGGAACAGGGCTATCGCTTCTATGGGGCTGAAATGTCAGGCATGAATGCCGGCATCAGAGCCAAGATCGCTTCCGCTCTTTCCTTAATCAAAGCAAAGAAAAAAGCAGGCGAAGTACTGCAGAAGGAAAAGCCTGATATCGTTGTCGGATTCGGCAACTATATTTCTGTACCTCTGGTACAGATGGCCCATAAGATGGGTATTCCTGTATTGCTGCAGGAACAGAACTCCTATGCCGGCAAAGCCAACCGCTTTCTTTCCGGCATTGCCGACGGCATTGCGGTAAGCTATGCCTCCAACATCGAACAGATGCCCAAAGCCAGGGACAGGATCAGGGTCACCGGCAATCCGGAAAGCTCTCTGGCTGCCGATGCAGCTTATGATCCTGAACTGATCCGCAGCTACGGCCTTGATCCCATGAAGCCGTTTGCGGTATTCATGATGGGATCCTTAGGCTCTTCCAGTGTTTCAAAGGTCATTGATGAAGCGATTCCGCTGATGGATCACTCCTATCAGATCCTTGTGGCAGCCGGAAAAGCCAATGACTATGTCTATCAGACAAAGAATACGGATCGGATTGCCATTGTGCCGTATATCGATGGCAAGAAGATGCTGAAGGGATGCCAGCTGGCTGTCGTCAGAGCCGGGGCAACAACGCTGGCGGAACTGACTGCTATCGGAACAGCTGCCGTACTGATTCCTTCTCCCTATGTTCCCAACAACCATCAGTATTACAATGCGATGGAACTGGTGAAGGGGAATGCGGCGGTCATGATCGAAGAAAAAGATCTGAGTGCAGAGAAGCTTGCGGATACGGTAAACGGGCTGATGAAAGATCCGGACCGCATGAAACAGATGCGGGAGAATGCAAGGCGGATGGGCCGCACGGATGCGGCGGAAGTGATATGTGACTGGATGGAGGAACTGGTGAATGGATAAGCTACTGGAAGCACTGCAGAATTTTGGTGAAGTGGAAACAGGAAAATCCTTTGCCCAGCTGACCACCCTGCGCATCGGCGGACCGATTGATTATGTTGTCTATCCGCACAATGATATTGAGCTGGTCAGCCTGCTGAAATACTGTGAAAAGGAAAAGATTCCCTGCAAGATGCTGGGCAAAGGATCGGATCTGCTATGCTCGGATGATGTATACCATGGTGTCGTCATCCGGCTGGACCGGTTTTTTCACGGGGTCATCTTCAATGGGGAAGATATGATTGCCCAGAGCGGAGCCAGCATCATTGCGGCCAGTGTCATGGCCATGAAAAAGGGACTCAGCGGCCTTGAATTTGCCAGCGGCATTCCCGGCACCATCGGCGGTGCCGTATTCATGAATGCCGGCGCCTATAAATCATGCATGGCGGATATTGTAACAGAAGTGTTTGTCTACCATGATGGAATGGCGGTATGGATTGATGGAAAGGACTGCGGTTTCGCCTATCGTACCAGTATTTTCCAGAAACATCCCGACTGGGTGATTCTGGGTGCAAAGATGAAGCTGCAGACTGCACCTTCTGAAGATATCGCAAGACTCATGGATGACCGCCGGGCCAGGCGCATGGCATCCCAGCCATTGGAATATCCCAGCTGCGGCAGTGTCTTCCGCAATCCTGAGAGTCAGAATGCCTGGGCATTGATCGATGGAATCGGCTACAGAGGGAAGTGTGTAGGCGGTGCACAGGTCAGTGAAAAGCACTGTAATTTCATCATCAATAAAGACCATGCCAGTGCCGCGGACTATCTGAAGCTTGTGAAGGATATTCAGAGTGAAGTTGAAAAGAAGTACGGCATAAGGCTGGAAACTGAAATGGAAAAGTTCAACTGGCATGAGTGAGCTGGAAGAAAAGTCGGTGGAAGAAGCCGGCTATGAAAACTATATCGAATTATTGGAAGTACAGCGGCGGCAGAAGGATGATCAGTACTTTGAGCGGGAAAAGAGGTACATCCGCAGAAGAGCTGTTTTCATTGCGGCTGTACTGCTCATTGTGCTTTATATCGTGCTGCCGGTATCAAGGGTCGGGTATATTCAGCTGAAGGGTGAGAAACATCTTGATAAAGATTATATTCTGAATCTGTCCGGAGTCAGTACGAAAAGCATCTATTATCTGACCTTTCCTTCAGCGGTAGAAAAGAAGATCAAGGCAGATCCGATGATTGAAGATGCCAGTGTAAAGCGGACATCTGCTGGCGGTATTTCGATCAGCGTTACCGAGAAAAAGGCGGTCGGCTACATCTATGACGATGATGCTTCCAAAGGTCAGGTTCTTTTCACAGATGGAACCAAAGCTGATCTGAAAAGTGAATATCTGAATATTATTGCTGAGATTCCGTATATTTCCGGCTTTGATGCGGATCAGCTGAAACAGCTGGCCAAAGCGATGAAGGATGTCAAAGAGGAAGTGATCAGTGAGATCTCGGAAATCGACCGCTATGCCATGAGCTATGATGCTGACAGCGTCCGCATTCATATGCGTAATGGCGGCTACTATATTTCAAGCATGGATGCGGTGGATAAGATCAATTACTACAATGAAATCTATGTGCGGATGAATGATCAGAGTTACTGCATCTTCGGCTCCAGCAGTGCGGATGCGGCCTATTCTTCGGTATGCCCATGGAATGGGGAAGCGGCAGAATACTGGACCGACAGCAATGGCAATTACATCCTCAACTCGAGCGGTGAAAAGGCGGTCAAACACTATTACACAGATGAATCCGGCAATCCTGCTGTGGATGCTTCCGGCAATAAGATTCCGATCCCTATAAATGACAGCGGCGATGAAGTCGTGGATGCGGACTTCCTGGAACATTATGCGGACGGCTATTATGAAACCGGAACGCTGGTCATGCCCTCTGATGCACAGTGATTTTGCATGAAACCATGACTGGGCATATAATAATACGGGTACAAGGAGAATATCATGCCAGTAGAAAAGAAAACAAATTACGGAAACATCAGTGTTTCCGATGAAGCAATTGCGTCTCTTGCCGGCAGTATCATTACAGAATGCTATGGTGTTGTCGGCATGGCCAGCCGGCAGGTGCTGCGGGATGGCTGGGCTGAACTGCTGAACCGTGACAATGCGACCAAAGGCGTTGTCGTACGCAAGGCAGAGGATGGCATTGAAGTTGATCTGTATATCATTATCAGCTTCGGTGTAAAGATCTCTGAAGCAGTCAGAGAAGCGCAGAAGAAAGTACAATATGTCCTTGAAAAGACACTGGGTGTCAATATTGCGGCTGTCAATGTCTTTGTGCAGGGTGTAAGAGCAGAGGCATGAGGTGAAGCACATGAACACATTGAACGGACAGATCTTCAAAGAGATGCTGGAGTCCGGCTGTAATAACCTGACCAACCAGAAAAAGGAAATCGATGCCAGAAACGTCTTCCCGGTACCGGATGGCGATACCGGCACAAATATGTCGCTGACGTTTACCAACGGCATGCAGGAAGTAAATAAGAGCGGATCAGATGTTTTATCCGTAGTAGCCAAAACATTCTCAAGAGGCCTTCTGATGGGTGCCAGAGGAAACTCAGGCGTTATCCTGTCACAGATCTTCAGAGGCGTATCCAAGGCTGTCAAGGATAAGAACGAAGTCAATGTCAGAGAGTTTGCGGCGGCCATGAAAAACGGCTCTGCCATGGCATATAAAGCCGTCATGCGTCCGGTAGAAGGAACAATCCTGACGGTCGTGCGTGAAGCGACGGACCGGGCAGGGGCCTATGTGGATGAAAATCCTGAGGCAAGCCTGGAAGAGTATGTAGATATTCTCTGCAAGGAAGCAAAGGATGCGCTCGATCATACGCCGGATCTATTGCCGGTATTGAAAGAAGCACATGTTGTTGACTCCGGCGGTTCCGGTCTTGTGGTGGTCTTTGAGGGCTTCAGGGCATATCTGTCCGGTGCGCCGATCAAGGAAGCGGTGGAAAGTGAAGCTGTCGAAGAAGAGAAGAATGAGAAAGCTTCCGGCTATGCCACGGAGTTTATTCTGGAAATTTCCGATGCCAATAAGAACTTCTTCCGCAGAGATGAGTTCCGTAAATCACTTGAAAAGTATGGCAATAACATCACGGTGATTGTGGATGATCAGACCGTCAAGGTTCATGTCAATACCATGACGCCTGGTGAAGTGCTGACGATCGGTGAGCGCTATGGTGAATTCACCAGGATTCAGATTGAAAACTTCAAGTATGATCTTTCACCTTCCATCCTGGAAGAAAAGAAGGAGGAAGTACCGGCCGAACAGAAGAAATACGGCATTATCTCCGTTGCGGCTGGAGATGGCCTGGCAAGACTCTTTACCGAATACAGAGCAGATGTTGTTGTTTCAGGCGGACAGACCATGAATCCTTCCACAGAGGATATCTGTGCTGCTATCCGCAGAGTCAATGCAAGGCATATCTTTGTACTGCCGAATAACTCCAACATCATCATGGCCGCCAAGCAGGCGGCGGAAGTCACCGAAGATAAGGATGTCATTGTTCTTGAAACCAAGAGTGTACCGCAGGGTCTCAGCGCATGCATATCCTTCAATCCGGATGCTGAGCTGAAGGAAAACGAAGAAGCGATGAAGGAAGCCGCAGCCAATGTCAAGACCGGTCAGGTCACCTATGCCATCAAGAACACCACAGTCAACGGCCGTGAGATTCATGCTGGTGATTACATGGGGCTCTATGACAAGGATATCAAACTTACGGATGTGGATAAGGTATCCGCAGCCAAACGCCTTGTCGATGAGATGATGGATGAAGACAGTGAGATTGTGACGCTGATCAAGGGCAAGGATGCCAGTGAAGAGGAGTGCAAGCAGGTCGCCGACTATATTTCCGGCCACTATGATGTGGATGTGGATGTAGAGGATGGCGGACAGCCTGTCTACTGCTTTGTGATCGGGGTTGAATAAGAAGTGTTCTGAACCGTCTCATGCATGCATGAGACGGTTTTGT
>ONOV01000083.1 GCA_900319505.1 uncultured Erysipelotrichaceae bacterium | reverse complement strand
GTTTCCATCCGCATCATGGAATACGTAGGTTGCGATGGCCGGCTGCTGTTCCGCTGTGTCAATACCGGTAATCACATAGATGGAAAATGCATCAGCTTCAAACTCAGCACTGTCTGCTGAAGCAGAAGTTACACTGCTGGCATTGCCGCTGTCATCGATATGAAGAACTTCATGACTTTCACCTTCAACACTGCTGCTTGTAGACATGTGTACGGAAATCGCATTGACCGGTTCGATCTTGTTTCCATTTCTGTCCCTGAAGGTAATATCAACCGCTGCCGCATCAACAACTTCACGATCCTGACCAACGGCATTCTGCACGCTGTCATTATTTAGAATTGTGGATACCGGTACAACTTCAAGGCTCATCACTGTGCCTTCCGGAAAATTGCCTTCATCCGCATGTACGCTGACATGAACACTGCCGGCTGTCCCTTCAAAGTCCTGTGCCGGCATGGCGGTCGTCTTTTCAAACACTGCCGTATACACGATATGATCCGCAAGATCCCCACTTACCGATGGAACAAATACCGGATCTGTACTGACAATCGTACCATCCGCATCTTTCCAGCCTGTAAAGCAATAGCCTTCATTTGCCAGTGCTTCTGCCCCCTGGAAAGAAGCACCTGCCGCATTGACATCAACTGTTTCAGATGTCCGGCTCACTGAACCGCCTTCTGAAGCGGCATACTCAGCCAGAACCATGTGTGCAGCTGTTTCTTCAGTCATCTGCTGAGCCGCAAAGTTGGCAGTATAGACCAGCTCCCCGCTCATATCCGCTGTGACAGAAGGTACAAAATACGCACTTTCACTTACAACTGCACCGCCTGCAGTCCAATTGACAAAATCATATCCTTCCGAGGCAATCGCTTCTGCCCCGGATGGAACGGCACCGTTAGCAAGATCAGCAGACGCAATCGTCTCCTGATCAGCTGTTACGCTGCCTCCTTCCGCTGCCTGATAATGAATTGTCAGAACCGAAGACGGCTCATCCAAAGCGGATGTATCCTCTGTGCTCGGCTCTTCAGCAGGAACTGCTTCTTCTGTCATCAATACATCTGCTGTTTCAGCTGCTGCTTCATCATCTTCGGCAAATACATAGACCGGCACAAAACTTGTTGTGACATAAGAAACGATCATCACCGATGAGATAAGTGCAGTTAAAAACGGGTTTCTTCTGTTTTTCATAATGTCTCCTTTCTGAATCTGCTGTCATCAACGACAGGAACTGCAATTTTTCTATGAATCATGAATGCCGTAAGGCATTGACAACGGCAATTGATGTATACCTGATCCTGGGATGCTCGGTTCTTCCCTTCATCTGACCGTTACAGATCAGTCTGGACGATGTGCACTTTCCTGAAATTCCGATTCAGTACGCACACCGGGATACGCTGTTTGCATGGCATAAATCACTTGCCTGTTTGGTAATTTCACTTTACGGGGTCCCCCGCCATTCCCGCAATGTACTCTACCTATTCGGTTCAGTTCTTACTCATTCGGCGCCTCAGCGAGCGTGGAACATAAAAAAGTCATTGAAACGCCTGCTTTATCAGCCAGGCTTTCCAATGACTTTCAATTCTTATCTGATTTGTAATATCTGACTATCAGTTCTGATAGTTGACCTGCTGTTCTTTCACCAGTTCAAAGTGCGTCAGACTGTCTGCATCCAGGTCAGTATGATGCAGATTAACCGCACTGATCTGTGAATTGTCATACGTACGGTAGTAATAGATTCCCTCTTCCAGATTGATGCAGGAGGAATAGATCGTGATCTCGTTCTTATCACCAAGTCTGCAGCACCCTCTCTGCTGTTCTACACTGCCAAGAATATGGAAAAATTGTGAGACACTGCCTGCCTCCGAGTCATCTGACAGACTGTTCATCCGCGTAAAAGCCACTTTGGCAAAACGGGATGAAGAAGAAAGATCACCCGGCAGACCGATGGCACCCATACCGCGGCTGTACTGTTCAAGATCCAGCCCTTCCGCAAAGCGATTGTCACCCTGCTCTGCGGTCAGATTGCGATAATCATTCAGTTTGAACAGCTGAATATCAAAAGTCGGATTATTGGTCATCACACCGACCGGATTGTCATAAACCCTCAGGCCATCCTTCACACTCTCAACAACAATACTTCTGCCGCTTGTATCTGAAAGCATCCAGTGAAGCGGTGAAAGCGGAAGCTGCGCACTGAAGTTCTCATTGATCAGATTCATGCGGGACAGCAGAACTTTTGCTTCGTCTAAGTCACCACACTGTCCAAGCACCCACGGGATGATCTCAAAAGGAGCGATATTATCCGCATCTGCTTTCATTTCGCCATAATACGCATTGCCTGGGAAATTCAGCCCGGCCATACCGAGCCCCTTTTCATTTGCGGCATCATAATACAGCGGATAACCGCCAGCAATAAATGCCATACCGATGATTGCATAGTGTGTTTTCTGGGCTGCCATCCTGCGGTATTGAAATGGAAAATGCCGCGGTGTAATGGTAACTTCCTCATGATAGGAATACTCCAGATCCAGATTGCGACCAAAATAATGATGTTTAGTTGAATACTCTGCAGCTGTACACATTTCTTTATCTTCCTTTCAAAGCTTCTGTATAGCTCCTTTTATTTTACTCTGTTTATAACAGATAGCACATAAACAATTTCAGCTATGACAGCTGATCTGACGCT